>JAPLKQ010000144.1:0-4508 GCA_026387995.1 Bacillota bacterium | reverse complement strand
GATATCCCACGTCCGGGCATCCCGGAATCCTTCAAGGTTCTCCAAAGAGAACTCCAAGGCTTATCCATGGACGTCAAACTGCTTGACTCCGATGGCGAAGAAATCGATATGGATGCGTTAGCTAAAGAAGACGTAGCCGAAGAAAGAAAGATTAACTCGACCATCCGCGCGCTCACCGGCGAAACCGTCGTTGAACAAACCGAGGGTATGCATGAAGTTAATCCTAATGAATAGGGAGGGCGCATAAATGTTTGATGTAAATCGATTAGCCGCTATCCAAGTCGGCTTAGCTTCTCCCGAAACCATCCGTTCCTGGTCCCATGGCGAAGTTAAAAAACCAGAGACCATCAACTATCGCTCACAGAAACCCGAAATGGGCGGCTTGTTCTGCGAAAAGATTTTCGGCCCGAGCAAAGATTACGAATGCCATTGCGGCAAATATAAGAAGATCCGTTTCCAAGGCATCGTCTGCGAGCGGTGCGGCGTCGAAGTCATTTCGAAGGAAGTCCGGCGGGAACGCATGGGCCATATCGAATTGGCCTCCCCATGCACGCACATCTGGTACCTGAAGGGCATCCCTTCCCGTATCGGCCTCATCCTCGACGTCAGCCCGAAACAACTCGAAGAAGTCATTTACTTTGCCTCGCACATTTGCTTAAATCCTGGCACCTCCAAGGTGCTTTACTACCGTCAATTCCTCGACGAGAAGAACGCCCGTCTGGAATTCACCGCCGCCATCCGCGCCATCCAACCGACGATGGAAGAGGGTTCTTATGACCGTATCCGCTCTGACGAATTAATCGCCAAAATGCCGAATTCGGCGAAGGCGCTGAGGCCATCAAGCGGTTACTCAAAGAAGTGGACCTCGAAAAAGAATTCGCCAACATCCAAAAAGACTTATACGAATGCACCGGCCAACGCCGTGTCAAACTGACCAAACGCCTCGAAGCCGTCGAAGCTTTCCGCCATTCCAACAACAAACCGGAATGGATGGTTCTCGATGTCATCCCGGTCATCCCACCGGATCTCCGCCCGATGCTTCAACTCGATGGCGGACGTTTCGCCACCAGCGACTTAAACGACTTATACCGCCGCGTCATCACCCGGAATACCCGGTTGAAGAAATTGATCGACATGAACGCTCCTCACGTTATTTTGATGAACGAAAAACGGATGCTCCAAGAAGCCGTTGACGCTCTCATTGATAACGGACGGAGAAATAAACCGGTGCAAGGCGCCGGCGGCCGTCCATTAAAATCACTCTCCAGTGCCCTCAAAGGCAAACAAGGCCGTTTCCGCCAGAACTTACTGGGCAAACGCGTCGACTATTCCGGCCGTTCCGTTATCGCTATCGGACCGGATTTAAAGATGTATCAATGTGGGCTTCCGCGCGAAATGGCCATCCAACTCTTACGGCCATTCATCGCCTCGCTCTTAATCAAGAGAGGCTACGCCAACGCTCATAAGCAAGCCGACAAAATCATCGACCGTTACGATGAAATCGTCTTTGACATCGTTGAAGAAATCATCGGCGACCACCCGGTTTTATTAAACCGCGCCCCGACGTTACACCGTCTCGGCATCCAAGCTTTCCAACCGAAGCTTGTCGATGGCCGCGCCATCCGCCTGCACCCGCTCGTTTGCACCGGCTTTAACGCCGACTTCGACGGCGACCAAATGGCCGTACACGTCCCGCTCAGCAAAGCCGCTCAGGAAGAATCGCTCAACCTGATGCTCGCCAGCAATAACATTCTCGGCCCGAAAGACGGTAAACCGATCGTCACCCCGTCGCAAGACATGGTCCTCGGTAACTATTACCTGACTTTGGAATGGACGAAGAAAGATTTCTTAAAGAAAGCCGCAGACTGCAAAGCGTCTGGCGACTTAGAAGAATCTGAACGTTATGAACGTTATTCGCAAGCCGAAGGCAAAGTCTTCCGCAGCATCGACGAAGTCATGATTGCCTACCAAACCAAACAAGTCCACTTACATAACCGGATTGCTTTACCGGGTCACGTCATGGGAAAGATCAACTTCACCAAAGCGATGAACGAAGGCTACCTCATTAACTTACTGGCTGACCAACCGCAGTTCTTCGTCCCCAAAGGCACGAACATTCCGGATTACATCAACAAGCAAGAACTGAGCGTCCCGTTCAAAAAAGGCCAATTAGCCGCGATTATTAACGAAATCTTCCATCGCTATGGCACGAGCAAAACGAGCGCCATTCTCGATAAGATGAAAGATCAAGGCTTCCGCTACGCCACCTTTGCTGGCATTACCGTCAGCATCGCCGACGTCAGCGCCGTCATCGGTAAGGAAAAACTCCTCGCCGGCGGCGATAAGAAAGTCGAAGAAATCGATCGTAACCCGGTCTTCATGATGTCCGACTCCGGCGCGCGTGGTAGCAAAGATAACTTCACGCAATTAGCCGGTATGCGCGGTTTGATGAACAACGCCCTCGGCGAAGCCATCGAACTCCCAGTCAAATCCAGCTTCCGTGAAGGTCTGACCGTCTCTGAATTCTTCATTGCCACCCACGGTGCCCGTAAAACCGGCGCCGATACCGCCCTTCGTACCGCTGACTCAGGCTATTTGACCCGCCGTCTCGTTGACGTCTCCCAAGATGTCATCATCCGCGAGGAAGATTGCCACACCGACCACGGCTTCGTCGTGTTCGAAATCCGCGATACGAGCCGTAATGCCGTCATTGTCCCGTTATTTGACCGTCTCGTCGGCCGTTACGCTGTCCGCGATATCATCAACCCGAAGACCGGCGAAGTCATGGTCAAGGGCAACACGATCATGGACGAAGATGACGCCAACGCGATCATCAAAGCCGGCATCGAAGAAGTCGAAATCCGCTCTCTGTTTGGCTGCGAAACCAAAGACGGCGTCTGCAAACACTGCTACGGCCGCAACCTTGCGACCGGTAAAGAAGTGGGCATCGGCGAAGCCGTTGGCATCATGGCCGCCCAATCGATTGGCGAACCAGGCACGCAGCTCACGATGAGAACGTTCCACTCCGGCGGCGTCGCCGGAAGCGATATTACGCAAGGCTTGCCGCGTGTCCAAGAACTTTTCGAAGCCCGGAACCCCAAAGGCGAATCGCTCATCAGCGAAATCACCGGCGAAGTCCTCAGCATCGATGAAGGTAACGGACGCTTCACGATCGTCGTCAAAAACGATTTAGAAGAACGCGTCTACCTCACCAACTATGGCTCACGTTTAAGAGTCAAAGTGGGCGATAAAGTCAAAAACGGCCAGAAATTGACCGAAGGCGCCATCTCGCCGAAACGGCTTCTCGAAGTCGCCGACGTGACCGCCGTCCAACGCTATATCTTAAAAGAAGTGCAAAAAGTGTACCGTGCCCAAGGTATCGGCATCAGCGATAAGCACATCGAAGTCATCGTCCATCAAATGCTTCGCAAAGTGGTGGTCGTCGAAGGCGGAGACACCGGCATGTTACCGGGTACCCGTATCGACATCATTACCTTTACCGACAAGAACGAGCAAGTCATCCTCGACGGCAAACGTCCCGCGGTGGCAAGCCCACTCGTCCTCGGTATCACGAAAGCCGCCCTTGAAACTGAATCCTTCCTCTCGGCCGCTTCCTTCCAAGAGACGACGCGCGTCCTCACCGATGCCGCCATCAAAGGAAAGACCGACCATCTCCACGGCCTTAAAGAAAACGTCATCACCGGTAAACTCATTCCGGCGGGACGCGGACTCCTCAGCCGTGACGAAGAAGCCAGTCTCCTTGGCAAATTCAACGTCGGCGACCGTATGCAAGAGACGCGTAACAACTATCTCGAAGCCAACGACCGCAAAGACGAAGAATATACCGCTCTCGAAATCGAATAAGCATCAAGAAGCGTGTTGCGAAACACGCTTTTTGTTTACCTTTTCCGTGTGTTATAATAATTTTATTATTGAGGGCCTTCCATGAAGAGAAAATCCCAGACAAAACTTCCCCTAATTTCTGATTTCCGCGCGGATGGGAAAATGGGCTTTTTGCATTTCCTGGCCATGTTCGGCGCGACCCTCTTAGTTCCCTTACTCGCCAACCTGAGCATTTCCGTGGCCTTACTTTCCGCCGGTCTCGGCACTTTGCTTTTTATTTTATTAACCCGTAAAAAGGTTCCCGTTTTTTTAGGCTCGAGTTTTGCGTTCCTTCCCGGGCTCATGGCCGTCATGACCATGGACGGGATTGAAGAAGTGGGCTCTAACTCGTGGCAATACGCGATGGGCGGTCTGGTCGTTGCCATTTGGCTGGCCGGACTTCTCTACATCGTTTTTGCTTCCTTATTACGTGTCGTCGGTCTCAAAAAACTGCGGGCCATTTTCCCCGCTTACGTGGTTGGCCCGGTCATCATCGTCATCGGTTTAATCTTGGTACCCAAAGTGGTTTATAACGACATCATTGCCCAATACTGGGATTACCATTCCGTTCCGTGGAAAGAATGGACCATCGCCCTCGTCACCATGTTTGGCATTATTTTGGTGGC
>JAPLKQ010000082.1 GCA_026387995.1 Bacillota bacterium | reverse complement strand
AAATCGTCATCGGTCATATGGAAGGTTTCTTTGATCATGCCAAAGAGTTTTTCTTTCGGCCACTTGTTGTAGGTAGGGTTGCCCCAACGGAAGATGCTGCGGAAGGATTTTTCGGGAGCTGGTTGGTCGACCCAAGCGGGGGAGAACGCCTTATAGGGTTTATTGGACATAATTAAATCTTCCTTTTCTTTGAGATGACGCGTAGTTCATGGTAAAGCGGCTTCAAGGATTGATAGATTTTGGTATAGACCTTTTCATAGAGCTCATCGTAGATTTCATGAATGATGGGGTCCGGCGAGAACGTCTTGGTGTAACGGACCATGTGGGCGATGGCTTCCGGATAATCTTTATAGATGCCGAGGGCCACGAAGGCCACCATGGAGCTGCCGAGTCCGCAGGCTTCATAGGTTTGAATCTTGTAAACCGGCTTGCCGAACATGTCGGCGGTAATCTGGCAGATTTCATCGCTTTGCGAGCCGCCGCCGGAGACAGTCAGGCCTTTGATCGTCGTGTGTGTGCGTTTTTCTAAGCTCTTCATACCCTCGATGAGACCATAACCGATGCCTTCGATGATGGCTTTGTAAATATGGATGCGGGTATGTTCGCCGGAGAAACCGATGATGCTGCCTTTAGCTTCCGGGCTTTTGAGTAACGGGGCCCAGTAAGGTTGAAGCATCAAGCCATCGGATCCGGGCGGGATTTCTTTTAAGCGGCGGTTGAGCAGTTCTTCAGGCGAGACGCCGAGTCCGGGAGCCTGCGTCACTTCTTTTTCAGCGAATTCTTTTTTAAACCAGGACACCATCCAGAAACCGCGGTAAATCTGGATTTCCGGGTTGTAGGTGCCGGTCACGAGTCCGGGATAGGCTGGCATGAACTGCTGCGGTTCGATGTATTTGCGGATGGTGGTTTGGATGGTCGCGGTGGTGCCGAAGCTGAGTGACGCCATGTCATTATCAAGGACGCCGCTACCGAGTGTTTCGCAACCCTTGTCGGAGCCGGTGGCGATGACCGGAAGATTTTCTTTAATCAGGAATTCATCAGAAACAGCCTTGGAAATCGTGCCGAGCACGGCGCCCGGTTCCACGATATTGATGAGCTTTTCGGGTGGTACGCCGAAAATCGGGAATTTAATATTTTTGACGTCAAACCAGCGCTTTTTCTGGAAGTCGAAGGGAATATGGCCGATTTGGCTGGCCACCGAATCGAGGAGCTGGCCGGTCATGCCCACGAGTTCAAAAGCGACGCGGGACATAAACGGCAGCGGGGTTTCGCACTTGGCTTCCCGTTGGTCGAGCCAAACGATGAAATCACGGATCGGTTGGCCGTTTTTATCGAGGCAGACCACCGTATCGCGGATGGTGGTGATGGTCACGGCGATGATGTCGTCCACGAGGGACGGGTTGTGTTCATGGATATGACGGGATACGTCTTTCATGGCATTCCGGTAGACGCTCGGTTTTTGTTCGGCGTAGCCTGGCTTTATCGAATAATAGGGGGCAAACGGTTTTTGTTCTTTGGCGACGATGTTGCCGTCTTTGTCGACTAGAAGGGCGCGTATGCTTTGCGTCCCACAGTCAAAGGTCAAAACGAGTGGATGATTCGTCATATTATTTCGTCTCCTTTATCATCGCGGTGGTGGTGATGATATTGACGCCGGTATTCAGCACGTTTTCAACGACGATGCTTCCCGACGGCAAATATGCATGCACGGTCACAGACCGCAAAAGATCCATCAACTGGGGAATCAGTGCTTTCGGGAAATCACCCGAAGTACGGACGGAAACAACGGGATAACCTAAAACCGAAGTCCGGACCGAACTGGTCACGGTCCGTGTCGGATGGGTCATTTCGTCATGGGCAAAAGTGAGGCCACGGGCGCATTTGGCACCGGTGACGTTTAAGTTCGTTTCATCGACGTCGAGGTGGCAGCCGTTGGGGCAGACGATGCAAATGAGGTGTTTCATTTTTTCTCCTCCAAACGGACGTTGATTTCATGGAAATCGCCAAAGGACGACAAGTCAGCGACAAAGCGTTCCATCTCCGGCGGTTTCATATGGGCAAAGCGCTTCTTGAAAGCTTCTTTGCCGTCGACGGTCATGTATAAAGTGACGTTTTCGAAGTCATGGATACTACGGATATAGAAAATGACGGATTTTAAATCTTGTTTGACGTCGATATGCGAGGGGACGATATAACCTAAATTCGCATCAATCGATAGCGCGACGAGTTGACGCGCTTCGGGTTTGGTTTCACTCGCGGCGTTCAGCCCCGCGGTTTCACCGGTTTCCGAGACAAAATCAGCTAAATCGCTGACATGGAGGGCATTGCCGCAGGAATATATATTGGGATGTAACGTCATTAACGTCTGATCGGCAAACGGGCCTTTGGTTTTGGGATTGAGGGGCACGTTCAGCGACTGGGCCATCTCGTTTTCGGGGATGAGCCCGACGGACAAGATTAAAGCATCGCAGGGGATATAGCGTTCGGT
>JAPLKQ010000149.1 GCA_026387995.1 Bacillota bacterium | reverse complement strand
CATCTATGATAAGAACGTAAGTTTGAGCGAATTTAAATCAGATTCATTCAATGAAGAAATTGATGTCATGATCCGCGATAATAAATTAAATTACCAATATCGGCCGGTCCTTGACGTTCACAATATATCTAACTTCGGCTATTTCTCCTATGTCAAAACCTTAAGTTCGTTATTCTCGAGCATTAACGAAGCAAAAGAATACGCCCGCCAGTCTACACGAAACCAAGATAAGGATTTATTCGATGCTATCAGCAATAAAGTCATTCCTGATTTTGTGGCGCAGCGCGATGGAGCCTATCTCAAATTATTCTTTGCGGTGTTGATGAGCGAACGTCCGTTCATCATCCAATCGCTTTCCCGCATCAGCCATATCAAGGAAGCCAACCTCATCCTAACATTTGACGAAGAAGACCTCGTTTCCTTCACGATGGAAAATGAAGCCACCATCCCCGAATTAATGAAATTTAAGGACGCAGGTTACGAGATTGCCGTGATACTCGCCAATAAAGATTTATTGCTTGCTTCCGATATCTACGCCGTGTTTGATTACTTCGTGGTGGATTCGAGAATGACCACGGATATCAATAAAAATAACCGTCGGCGGGCCAACCTACATACGTTGTGCGATAAACTGGTCCACTATAAAAAACCGATTATCGCTACCGACCTAGAAAACTGGAATAGCGTCGAGTTGATGACGAAATCCGGGATTAACCTGGTCTCAAGCAATGTCATCAGCGAATCCGATCCGATGTTATTGCCGTTTGACCGCAAGAAAATATTGAAAGTCAAATCGTTCAGTGCGGTCAGCCCGCAATAAGAATAGAGGAAAAACACATGAACCAAAACACTGTCAAAAACGAAGCTATCACCAGTCGCGATGCCGACTTTGCCTTATGGTACACCGACATTTGCCGTAAAGCCGAACTCATGGACTACTCGTCCGTCAAAGGCTTTATCATTTATCGTCCGTATGGTTATGCCATTTGGGAACAAATCCAAAAGTACCTCGATGATAAATTCAAAAAGACCGGACACGAAAATGTCTATATGCCGCTTGTGATTCCGGAGTCTTTGTTCAACAAGGAAAAAGAACACGTCGAAGGTTTCGCTCCGGAAACTTTAATCGCGACCATCGGCGGAAAAAATCAACTCGAAGATCGTTTGATCATTCGTCCGACTTCCGAAGTCCTTTTCTGCGAACATTATGCCAAAATCATTAGCAGTTATCGTGATTTACCGAAAAAATACAATCAATGGTGCTCCGTCGTGCGGTGGGAAAAAACCACGCGCCCGTTCCTTCGCGGCAGCGAATTCCTCTGGCAGGAAGGCCACACCGTCCACGCCACCGAAGAAGAAGCGCGCTTCGAAACCTTGCGTATGCTTGAGATTTATGACAACTTAGGTAAAGAACTCTTGGCCACGCCTTTCATGACCGGCCGTAAAACCGAGAAAGAGAAGTTTGCGGGCGCTAAAGAGACCTACAGCGTCGAAGCCTTGATGCATGAT
>JAPLKQ010000073.1:2719-4297 GCA_026387995.1 Bacillota bacterium | reverse complement strand
CGCTGGTGAAAAAGGTTAAACGTCCCTGTTTGGACCGCTCTGAGAGGATCGGGTAAAGAATCGTGTCACGCATGTAATCATTTTTATATTCGTTCCCGAAATCGTCAAAGACCAGCACCGGGACATTCGCGTAATCATCGAACGTTTTCTTGAAACCTTCTTTATCGGTGAAGGCTAAATCATTGAGTTCCTTGAGACGGGTCGGCGTGTTCAGGAAAGAGACCGGGCCCTTGCCGCTACGAATCAACTCATTGATGATGGCCACCATCATGTAGGACTTGCCCATCCGTGGGTTTCCGGTGATATAAAGCCACCGCTTGGCGGTACCTTCGATCACTTCGTCGGCGGCCTTCAAAATCATCTGGCGGTTGGCGGTCATGTCGATATTGCCGAGGAAGGCGTCGCGCCACTCGATCGGGAAGTCAGCGATACGGTATTGGCGGTCCAGTTCCCATTTACGGATGATCTTGTCGCAAGGATCGAACGAGCGTTCAATATAATCGCCATCAAGGGAGAGTTTTAATTGCAGATGAGGATGGGCCTTTTGGCAGAGGTTGACCCCCGGGCAATTCTGGCAATAATGATAGTCTTCCTGATAATCCAAAAACATCGCGAGGTGGGCACGGACTTGCTCCGGGGTGACCTTCATCGCTTTGATGTTGTTGTATACGGGGGTATCCGAGCGGAGGTCGTCGATGGCTTTGTCGGCAAAGGCATCTAAATTACCGACGTCAATTTTAGGCGGTTGTACTTTTTCCATTATTGGCCTTCCTCGTTTTTCTTTTTGTACTTATCAAGCAGGGACGCGAAATCAGCGTCTACTTTCGCTTCAGGGGCGTTTTCCGGGGTTGGGGCGACTTCCGTTTCGGGGGATGGCGTTTTGGCTCCCCGGCGGGCGCTATTATGGATTTTACGTAGAAAGTTCATCGCGTCGATGGCGGTCGCGATTTGTTCGCGGGCTAACGAGGCGCCAATCTTTTCGGTGAGTGCGCGGGAAAGGACGTTCTTATTCACTTCCAAAACATAGTCCACCAAAGCGTTGATGACGGGGTTCGTCAATCCCAGTTTGGAGGAGATGTCGTCGATGAGCATTAAATCCGGTTTGGTCGGTATCGTGTTGTTCTGTTTGAAGCGCAGATAATCTTTAGGCGAACTTTCTTCCATCAGCTTGATTTTCTCGGCGATGGCAGCGGAACTGGTCGGGAGGGAATTAGGTCCCTTCTGGCTCTTCCAGACATTCTTATATTTGGTCTCTTCGCGGCAGAGGGTGCCAAGACGGTAGAAGTCAATCCGTTCTTCCTTCACCGCTTCGGGGTGGTAGGCATGGAGGACAAGGTTGGCCATTGATTCCTCATCGATGCCGTA
Organism: Bacillota bacterium; assembly: GCA_026387995.1. Lineage (GTDB taxonomy): Bacteria > Bacillota_I > Bacilli_A > RFN20 > CAG-826 > CALMWE01. The sequence goes on along the minus strand of JAPLKQ010000073.1, from coordinate 2,932 downwards.
GAGCATCGCGATGCGTTCGATTTCCGTCAGTTGCGGCTGCGACAAAGCCGATTGCTGGAGGGCCCCTTTTTCGTTGATTTCTTTGAAAAAGACATTGAAATCGAAGGAGACGGTGGCTTTGCCCACCACGCGTCCTTTAGCATCGTTCTTTTGCCCGAGTTTAAACGCCGGGTCGTCAAAGTTGGGGTTAAACACGTCGATGAAACTGGCGGT
>JAPLKQ010000073.1:0-2664 GCA_026387995.1 Bacillota bacterium | reverse complement strand
AGCCCGAAAATAAAGCATCGTCGAAAAATTCAAACGGGGCTTTCGGCGCATAAAGTTCATAGATGAAATAACGTATGCCGTTCTCTTTTTTAGAGTAGGTTTTGAGCAACCCGACCGCTTCTAAGGCCGCCTTGGCTTTTTGGAAGCCGCCGGCATTGATTTGCATGACTGCGAAAAGGTGATCGTGGGTGAAGACTTCGAGATAACGTTCATGTTCGCTCCAGAGGGTAAAAAAGACGGCCAGCGCCGAATGCCCGATCAGGGGTTGGTAGAGCTCACAGACGATCTTGCGATCAAAGTCGGTGAGAATGGATGCGAAACGGATTTCCAGGAAATCTTCAGGGCTGATAAATTCCATCGCATTCACCTCCAGGGGAAACGTAACGTCATTATAGCATCTAAAAAGACGGATTTTCCAGATAATTCAGGCGGTTTTTTTGATTTACAAAAAGGGCGATTGTGGATATTTTTCCACCATTCAAGGAAAAAGGCCGAAATTATCGAGCGATGGGAAAGTGGAAAAAACGAGGTTTTTCAGGATGAAAGAAAGCCCCTTCTTTTTGTTTAGTGGCGCTTATTGTAAATCCCAAGGAAATAATGCTACTATAGTAAACGCGAAACGAAAGAGGAAAACTATGAGCGTAAAAGAAATTTGGCGAGAACTCAATACCGATAATATCGAGAGTGCCGACGTCATCATCATGGGCGTCCCATTCGATGAGAATGTCTCCTGCGGAAAAGGCGCGGCGCAAGCCCCCGCCAAAATGCGCGAGTTATCCGCCTATTTGCCACCCGTGACCGAAGACGGAAAAATCATCAAAGGTTTAACCGTTTGCGACTTCGGCGACGTCGAGAAAAGCCTCCATGAAAACGTTCCCGAATATTTTAACCGCGTCTGTGCCAAAGCCCGCAAGGTTTTTGATTTGAATAAATTCCCCGTTTTTCTCGGCGGCGACCACTCGGTCAGCATTCCGTTAAGACGGGCGTTCGCTCGCCACTACTCCGACAAAAAAATCGGTATCATACATTTTGATGCCCATGCCGATATCTGCGATGTTTACGACGATAACAAGTTTTCCCATGCCAATGTCAACCGGCGCTCGATCGACGACGGCTTTGCCCCTGAAAACATCTTGGCCTTTGGCATCCGTTCCTTCGAAATCCAGGAACTTGAATTCTATGCCCAACACCCCGAATCACACCTCATCACGGCCCCGCAGCTCGCCGAGAAATCAGCGGCTCACGCCGTCGCTATGATCTGCAAGATTTTTGATGCCAGTTTCGATGCCATTTATCTCTCCATCGATATCGACTGCCTCGACCCGTCGGCCGCGCCCGGAACCGGGACGCCCGAAGCCGGCGGATTGACCTCCCGTTTTGTCCTTGATGTCGTGAAGGCGATCTGTGCCCGTTTGCCAATCCGCGCGCTTGACCTCGTCGAAGTCTCGCCCCCACATGACGTGAACGACATTACGTCCTGGGCCGCGCTGAAAATCATGCTCGAAGCCATCTACTACGTTAACCAAAAAAAGGAGAGTCACCGATGAAACATATCATGCTCGATGCTTATGGCGCGGACGAAAGCCGGCTGAACGACGTCAAATACATCAACAATTCTTTAAATTTGATCGCCGAAAAAATCGGGGTCGTGACCGTCGCCCCGCCGTTCTTACTCCCCTACTACTATGGCTTGGAACCCGAGGATGTCGGCATCAGCTCGTTCGTTTTCCTTAAGGGCGGACACATCACTATCCATACGTTCCCGCTTCGCGAATGCTATTTCGTCGACATGGTTTTCGATGGCGAGTTTGACGCCGAGAAAACCCGTGGATTATTTAAAAAAGCGTTTCCGTTTGACGAAAGCAAGAGCGAATTTTTAGCCGAGGACCGCGACCAGGTCAAAACCTATGAACGTCCTTTCAATCCCGAAGAGATTTTTGGCCCCCATATTTTCGCCAAAATCGTCGCTAAAAAAGAACCGACTTTAGATAGTATCTTTGATTTCTTGGAAGCCTTGATCCCTGAACTCAACATGACGCCCATTATCCGTCCCTACGTCATCAAGAACGCCATTACGAATCCAACTTACTTATCCGGCATCGTGATGATTGCCGAGAGCCACATCAGTTTCCACTATAACCTCACGACCAAAATCATCTACTTCGATATCTTCAGCTGCAAGATGTTCGACTATTCGAAAATCGTGAAACTCCTCAGCAAAAAACTCGGGACTGTGACTTCGTACGTCGTCATTGCCCGCGGCAGCAAACATAAATTCAATAAAGCCAGCAAAGGCAACCACCACCCCATTAGCGGGAAAGTGAAAGCCTACAACTCCGCTTGGAAAGACAACATCTTCAAATAACGCTCGATCGTTCTCGGCTTCGCTGCTGAGAACTTTTTTTATTTCCGCGTATGTTTTTCGGGCGAATCGCATGAGCGGCGGCATGAATCCGTTTTAATCGGGAGCAACATAGTTGCTAGGCCGACGGCGACTTTATTCTTCTAATGCGTTATCATAAATGATAAGATTAACTTAGTAGATTTTGATTGGAGGAATTTTTTATGGTAACTCGCATTGGTGTCTTGACTTCCGGAGGCGATTCTCCGGGTATGAACGCCGCCAGCCGCGCCATCGTCCGCGCTGGATTAAAAGCTGGAAAA
>JAPLKQ010000066.1 GCA_026387995.1 Bacillota bacterium | reverse complement strand
GATGAGATGGTCGAAGTTGATCATATCCAAAATCGTGTCGATGCCTTTTTTGATATTCGCGTTCATAAAAAGTTTGAGGCAAATGGTAGTGCCGCCGGCCGCGCCGGCGCCTTCAAAGTCCGTATCAAAGTCATACTTTGCTTTTAGCAATGTCGAGAAGGCCACTAAGTTTTCATCGAGGGATTTGATCATGGCCTCGTTGGCGCCTTTTTGACGCGCGAAAACGTAGGCCGCCCCAGTGGGACCGGTCAGGGTATTCTTGACATCGCACAAGACCGTGAATTTCACGGATTTGATTTCTGGCATTAAATGGTCGGTGGAAATAAAGTGGATTTCGCTCAAGGTTCCGCCGGTGGGCAAGAACTCTTTGCAGGCATGGTTAAAAAACTCGACGCCTAAAGCGCTGGCGAGACCGACGCCGGCATCGTTGGTGCAGCTGCCGCCGAGGCCAATGATGATTTTTTTGCTGCCGTGTTGAACGGCGTGCTTGATGAGTTGGCCGACGCCAAAAGTGGTGGTCAACGCGGGATTGGGATTATCTTTTACCAAAGGTAAGCCAGCACTGGCCGCCATTTCGATGACCGCGGTCCCGTCCGGGAGACGTCCGTAAAAGCTATCCATCGGTTTTTCATAAGGGCCGAAGGTCTTGAGCGTCACTTTGGTGCCGCCGAACGCGCCAATAAAACAATCGACGCAGCCTTCGCCGCCGTCAGAGATAGGAATCTTGATGGTTTGGCAATTCGGAGCCACCTTTTTGATAGCCTTCGCCATGATATCCCCGACTTCAATGCTGGTGAGCGTTCCTTTATAGGAAGCCGGTATGATGACTGCTTTCTTCATTCTGCAGTCCGTTCTTTGAGAGTAATCTTAAAAACGTTCTTGCCTAAGGCTTTGGCTTCTTTGGCCCACATTTTGGGTAAATTGGCCTTGCCGGACTTCACGAGATCTATTTCCTTACTATACTTATCGACAAAATCCTGCTCCAGACGCGCCGAGCGGACCGCAAACTCTTTTAAGGTCTCGACACTCGGATGCGACGCAATCAGGGCCTTATCCTCGTCTAAAAAGCGTTTTTGGAGGGTATCCGCCTCTTGACGGTAGGCCTTTTCGTCAATTAAGCCCGCGTAGATGGCCCGCACGAGGTATTCGCGCTGTAGCCAATAGGCGAGACTGCTCTTCTTATCTGTAAACACTGGTGGGGCAATGACGCCAAAATAAGTGGGTTTATAAATTGAGAGACACGGCGTGCTGCTGCCGGTGAGCCAAATGGTATCGATATCCGGACGGCTTTCGACAATCATGCTGCCGGTGGTGTGGTCGCCGAGAAAGTTCTTATGCATGCAGACGCTCTTGACGCTGCCTTTGCTATAAAGATGTTTAGCGTCCTTTTCGAGGTGGCTCCGAAGCGTCGCCATCATCGTCGGGACGTCGATTTCGACTGGGGTGTCCAGTCCGCACTTGGCGGCCTTCTGGCGGTTTTTTGATCCGGAGAAGAACGTAAAGAGGGGCTCGGAGAACTTCGCGGCAAAACGCTTATTCGACTTCGAAGAAGTCATGGTGAAATCTTTATTCAGCGAGAGGCGGTTTGAGATATTCCCAAAACGCTCCACTTCCTTGACGACCCATTTTTGGCCGACGGTCTCTAAAATAAAGGCGGTGGTTTTATCCGCGACTAAATAGGAATTGTCATAGTAGAACGGTTTATCAAATCCGCAGTTGCCGCCTTGGCCGTACTTTTGTAATAAGCCAATGATCGCTTCGACGGCCTTCTTTGCGGTATCCGCGCGTTCTAAGCCTAAGCGAAGTAAGTCCATGCCAATCAGTTTTTCGACTTTCTGGCCTTTGGATTTCGTGAATACGGCTTCGTTACCAATCATCACGCCGGCATCGTTGATGCCCATCTCGGCGCCCCAAAGCCAGCTGGGTTGGACGAGAAGGACGCCATGCTGGACCTTGACTTCGTCAATGGTGATATAGGTGCAATGTAAATGTTGGTTGTTGCTCTTATGGGCAGGCGTATAGACGACAAGATTAGGTTCATTGGGACTGCGGTCGCTGTTCTTGCCGAAAATTAAACCCTGACTTGTTTTTTTGACTAAGGTATCACACATAGTTATTTGCCTCTGATTGGTATTATTTACCAACTCTTAATTTATAGTGTAAGGACATTTAGCGAAAAAGCAAATGTTCTATAGAACAACTGGTTGGGTTTTCCTCTCTTTTATTATGGTAAAATGCTGTTAAGCGAATCAAGCTCAAAGAAAAGCGGTGTCAATATGAAAAAAGATCAAAAAGAAGATCCGACCTCCTATACCCTCGGG
>JAPLKQ010000164.1:1448-4437 GCA_026387995.1 Bacillota bacterium | reverse complement strand
TAGTTGATCCACCGCTCGGACCATCGATTGGCCGGCGGAAATGATGACGGAACGCGGCGGATGCAGTTCCGCCGGAGACAACGCCCACCATTCGAGGACGTGTCCGGTGACATAGGAGGCATCATCAGACGCTAGGAACAAAGCGGCTTTAGCGACTTCATCCGGTTGACCTAAATGGCCAAGCATGGTGAGGGTCGCGAACTTCGCAAGTAGTTCCGGCGGGATGGTCTTCATCATATCGGTCATGATGTAGCCGGGAGCGATGGCGTTCACGCGGACTTGAGCGCCTTTACGGGCAAATTCTTTAGCCCAGGTCTTGGTCATGCCGATGACGCCGGCTTTGGAAGCGGAATAGTTGATTTGGCCGATGTTGCCAAAGAGTCCGACGACGGAGGAAATATTGATGATCGAGCCTTTGCCGGCTTGTTCCATTAACGGTCCGACATAGCGGGTCAGATTGAAGACGCCTTTGAGGTTGACGCTAATGACGGCATCCCACATATCGTCGGTCATCTTGTAGGTCATGCCGTCTTTGGTGATACCGGCATTATTGACGAGAATGTCGATGTGACCGTATTTGGCAACCACCATATCGAAGAAGGCCTTGCAGCCTGGGACATCGGTGATGTTCAAATGGGCGAATTCAACGTTTTCATGGGTATAAGACGGTTCACCGAAATCGGCGACGACGACTTTGCATCCCTCGTTAGCGAATAAAATAGAAATGGATTCGCCAATACCTTTGGCTCCCCCAGTGACGATCGCGACTTTTCCTTCGAGTCTGTTCATGTTGATTTTTTCCTTTTCCTTTTTTTATTTGGTTTTATTTATACGCGTTTAACGATAATGGCTGTGCCCATGCCGCCACCAATACACAAGGAGGCGATACCATAGGTGGCTTGCCGCTTGAGCAGTTCGTGGATGAGGGTGACCGTGATCCGGGCACCGCTACCGCCGACAGCATGGCCGAGAGCGATCGCTCCGCCATTAACGTTTGTTTTCTTCAGTATGTCTTCTTTAGTGACGCCGAAGGCTTCGGTCAACTCATGGATGACGCCAAGGCTTTGGGCGGCGAAGGCTTCGTTCAGTTCGATTAAGTCTAAATCGGTGAATTTGAGGTGGGCATGTTTGAGGGCATTCTTGATGGCCGGAGTCGGGCCGAGGCCCATCAGCTGCGGATCGACGCCGCCTTGACCGATGCCGACGATCTCGACGAGCGGTTTGAGGTTGTATTTCTTGACGGCTTCTTCAGAGGCAAGAAGTAACATGCTGCCGCCATCGTTTAATCCGGAAGAGTTTCCGGCAGTGACGGTGCCGCCTTCGGGTTTGAAGGCCGGGCGTAAGGCCGCGAGTTTTTCGAGGGAAGTCGTTCTATTGGGATATTCATCGGTGTCAAACTTCACGACGTCTTTACCGACTTTGACTTCAATGGGGACGATTTCATCTGCGAAGCGTTTACTATCAACCGCGGCAATGGCTTTCTTCTGTGAGTCAATGGCGAAGGCATCTTGATCGGCACGGCTGATGCTGTACTTCTCAGCGATATTTTCTGCCGTGACGCCCATATGGACGCCGGAGAAAGCGTCGGTAAGGGCGTCATGGAGCATATGGTCTTTCATTTTGATTTCACCCATTTTGATTCCGCCACGGGCGTTATCGGGGAGTAAATAGGGGGCGCGGCTCATCGATTCGACGCCACCGGCAAGCACGAGGTGATCATAACCGCCTTGGATCGAGATGACACCATTCATGATGGCTTTCATCGCGCTGCCACAGGCCATGCTGATGCTATAGGCCGGGACTTCAAACGGGACGCCGCCTTTAATTGAGATTTGACGGGCCAGCCCTTGGCCGAGTCCGGCGGTAAGAATATTGCCAACGATGACTTCGTCAATCGCGGCTGCCGGTACTTTCGTCGTGGTTAATATGTTTTTGATCAGCGTAGCGCCGAGGTCGGCGGGATGGACGCCCTTAAGGGATCCGAGGAAGGAGGCAGTCGCGGTTCTTTTGGCTTCGACAATGTACACTTTGGTCATGGTGTTACTCCTTTATTTTTTGTAACTGTTTTTGAGGCATGCGCTTAAAGAAAATCGGTACTGGTTGAAACTTGACTGTCTCCCATAGCAAATTTTCTCTAGGCTTTTATATATAAACCTCGCAAAAACATTTTGTCATACAATGTAAGCGCTGTCAACGTAAACATGAGGAAATCGTCATGTTGGCGAAAGGGTCTAACTTTTTTCTTTATATTCATGTTATAATAAATTTAAATTTTGAAAGAGGAACCCAATTATGAAGGGCATCACGATACCACGGACGGCCCGTGGGCAAACCACGTTCGACCGTATTTGCCACGTTGCCGAGCAACTGTTCCACACCAAGGGTTACCATTTAACCACCATTGACGATATCGTCAAGACGGCTGGCGTCTCGACCGGTACGTTCTACTTATATTTTGAAGATAAGTATTCCCTCTATCGCCGTTTACTACTCAACTACTCTCACCAAATCCGTTCCGTGATTGCCATCGCGACGGAAAACGTCGAAGGCAGGCGTGAAAAAGAACGGGTCGGTATTAAAACATTCATCCGTTATGTCCGTGATAATCCCCAGGCCTATACGATTATCTGGCAGTCTCTTCAAGTCGATAAAGCTTTGTTCGTCGATTACTACGCCAACTTCGCGGAGCATTATATCAAAGGACTGAACGAAGCCGAGAAAAACGGGGAGTTATACCCGGTGGACGCCATTACCGCTTCCTATGCATTAATGGGCATCTCTAACTTCGTCGGCTTACAAGTGACCTTGTTTGACACCGCCCACAGCTCTGACGAAGATATCGACCGGATCGTGGACCAGGTTATTAGAATGTTAGATCGCGGACTCTTCGTTACCAAACGTTAAGCAAAAAAGCGTCCCTCATAAAAATAGGGGCGTTTTCTTTGAGTCAGCAAAATAAGAGGTTAAATAGAGTAAAATAGAAAAGAAG
>JAPLKQ010000164.1:0-1435 GCA_026387995.1 Bacillota bacterium | reverse complement strand
GTCATTCCGAGACGAAAGGTAAACCTATGAGCGTCCTGGCGAAAGTCGTCAAAAAAGTAGCGTGCCAAATAAAAGTTCGTGAACTGAACCAAAAGTTTTTGCTGCACCCAAAAAGGAATACCGGAGAACTCCGTGCCTCTAAATTTAGCGACAAGTTCATGAAAGACGAATGGAAAGTCGAAGACAGTTATGTCTTAACAGTGAAGATGAAAAAGGGCGGCGGCCGTCATGTCATTTTCTTTCATGGCGGAGCCTATGTCGAGGAAGCTTTATTCCCCCACCGCTTAATCATTGAACGGTTTGTAAGAAAGTACCATTTAAAGGTCTCTTTCATTGATTATCCTTTAGCCCCTGAACATACCTATATCGATACCTACCGTGTCTGTCTGAAAGCCTATAAGGAAATCGTGGATAAACATCCAAAAGATATCTTTTACTTATTTGGGGATTCCGCCGGCGGCGGACTTGCACTCGGGTTTCTCCAGTTACTCCGTAAGGAACGGATTGTCCCCTACCCGGTGAAAACCGTCTTAGCCTCACCCTGGCTTGATCTCACGTTATCGAACCCCGATATCAAAGACTATGAAGCCAAAGACTGCATGCTATCCGTTAAATCACTCGCCAACTGCGGAAAATGGTACGCCGGTAAAACCGATCCGAAAGACCCACTGGTCTCCCCGATGTTTGGTGATCTTCATCACGTTGGAGCGATTGCCTTATTTGTGGGAACGGAAGAAATATTCTATCCCGATTGTTTATTACTCAAAGATAAACTGGAACATGCGCGCCACTCTACCGTCGAGTTCCATGAAGGTAAAGGCATGGTCCATGACTGGGTGGTCGGTTACCCGATGCCAGAAGCGAAAAAAGCGATTGACGAAATCGCGAGATTCTATACCAAGTTATAAAGAAACCGCCGAACAGTCGGCGGTTTTGTTTTAAATGATTCGTTTTGTCTAGCGGGCGAACTTGACGACATCCTCAGTCAATTGAGCGAGGTTATCGATGACGGGCGAGTGTCCACCCTTCTCATAGACGATGAGTTTGGCTTTATCGCCAAGCGCGGCGACCGTTTCCTTCACCATGTATTCAAGAACCACATAGTCGTTTTTGCTCCAGATACTTAAGACTGGACACTTTACTAAGTGAATGCTCTTATCGCCATCGGCGTATAAGTTATTGCCTTCCCCCATATTGAAACAGGCAATGCCCCAGTCGAGATCGACTAGGTTACGTTGTTTTAAGGTTTCATCGATGAATAACTTATTTTGTTCTGGAGTGGGTTTATTGATCGGATACATCACGGCATCCCATAGCCAACTCATCCAGGCAAAGTCCTTCGTGGCCATGGCAACGGCCGCCGGAGCGACTTGGATTGGGTCTTTGCCTAACTCTTCTTTATGTTTATAGACTTGACCTAGAACGGGTTTTCCCA
>JAPLKQ010000192.1:4602-6309 GCA_026387995.1 Bacillota bacterium | reverse complement strand
TAGACCAGTACTTGTATGGCCTATGCTTAGGAGGCGACGAGTCATGAGTTTACTAAAATCGTTTGCCATCTGCTTGGCCATTGATTTAGGGTTGTCATTTCTATTGGGCCTCATGGGCTTCCAGCAATATATCATCGACGTCGTGATTTGCTTTATTTTGGCGTTGACCTTCTCGATCTTGGATTTCCGGCGCCTGCCGGGGAACTTCCTGAAGAACCCCAAGTTCCATGCCCACTTCGCGACGTTATTTCTCCTTCTTCTCGTCGTTACTTACGTGATAGGGTATGTATTATGAACAACAATTTAAAAGCGTTTGAAAAAGTGAATGACCTGTTTGCCAAGTACGGCACCCTCCTCACGGAGGCCCAACAGGAAATCATGAAGAACTACTATGAATTCAATCTCTCGTTGAGCGAAATCGCGGAGAACCTTAAAATCTCCAGGACCGCGGTCAGCGACTCTTTAAAGACGAGCCTCGCGAAACTGGATAAACTCGAAAGCGAGCTTCACTTGGTCGCGCTGGACCAAAAAGTCTCCGCGCTCATCGCCAAGATCAAAAAGGCCGAAGGCCCGGAGCTGAAAGCCTTGCTCTTAGAACTCGAAAGGATACTCACCGATGGCATTTGAATCGCTCTCTGAACGCTTTACTAGCATACTCAAAAAACTCAAAGGGCAATCCCGCCTTACTGAAAGTAACATGGACGAGATGCTCAAAGAAATACGCGTCGCCTTACTGGAAGCCGACGTTAATTTTAAAGTGGTCAAAGAATTTCTGAATAACGTCAAGGCCAAGGCCGTCGGCCAAGAAGTCTTCCTCGCCTTAAATCCTTCTCAGATGGTCGTCAAGATCGTCCATGACGAACTGGTCACCTTGCTCGTTGGGTTACAAGGCTCCGGCAAGACCACGACCGCCGGTAAGCTCGCTAAGTTGATGAAGGAAAAACTGCATAAAAAAGTCTTGTTGGCCGCCGCGGACGTCTACCGCCCCGCCGCCATCGACCAGTTAGTGCAGATTGCCAAACAGGTGAATGTCGATATCGTCAATCTCGGCACTGCCGTTTCGCCGGTGACCATTGCTTCTAAAGCCAAAGAAAAAGCCTATTTGGACCATTACGACGTGCTCATCATCGATACCGCCGGACGTTTACAGATCGACGAGAAACTAATGGAAGAACTCCACCAGATTACCGATGCCGTCAATCCCGATGAAACCTTGCTTTTAGTCGACGCCATGAGCGGCCAGGATGCCGTCAACGTCGCCGACGCCTTCAATAAGAAACTGACGCTCACCGGCGTCATCATGTCGAAACTCGACGGCGATGCCAGGGGCGGCGCCGCGCTGTCTATCCGCCACCTCACCGGCGTCCCGATTAAGCTCGCCGGCATCGGCGAGAAACTCTCCGACATCGAACTCTTCTATCCGGACCGCATGGCGGACCGTATCTTGGGCATGGGCGACGTCATGTCCCTCATCGAAAAAGTCCAAGATAACATCGATGAAAAAGAGATGAAGAAATCCGCTACTAAAATGATGAGCGGACAGTTCACCTTAACGGATATGTTGGCCCAAATGAAACAAGTTCAAAAGATGGGTAACTTAGGCGGTCTCCTGAAGATGATCCCGGGCATGCCAAAAATCACCGAAGAACAAAGAATGCAAGCCGAAAAAGAAATGAAAAACTTTGAGGTCATCATTAACTCGATGAC
>JAPLKQ010000192.1:0-4562 GCA_026387995.1 Bacillota bacterium | reverse complement strand
AACCGCGTCATCAAAAAATGGGAACAGAGTAAAGAAATGATGAAGCAAATGTCGGCCTACCAAAAGAGCGGCAAGATGCCACCAGGCGGGCTCGGCGGAATGGGCGGATTCCCTCGATAAAATAATACAAAAATTCCTCTTTTTACCTTTTTTTCGCTATAAAAATTCCGGTCTCTATGAGTAAAAACTTTACACAAACTTTGAAAAAACGATATTTCGTGTAAAATTGTTTACACAAACTTTTGCGCACGTGTTATACTATGGTTGGGTGATTAATCATGGTTATTAAACGAGAAGTATATCTTTCAAAAATCAGAGTTTATTATGATGTGGACTTGATTAAAGTCCTGACTGGAATCCGGCGATCGGGTAAGTCGATTATCCTTTCTCAAATTATTGATGAATTGAAAGAAAACGGCATTGACGACGACCATATCATTTTCCTTGATTTCGAAAATTTTGACTTTGGATATATTGATAATGCCACTATATTAAATGATTATGTAAAATCCAAAATCACGGATAACAAAACGTATTATTTATTCTTCGACGAAATTCAGCATGTTGCGGAATTTGAAAAGGCGATTGCTTCTTTTAAGGCGACGATAAAATGTTCTATTTTTGTTACGGGCAGTAATTCAAAATTGCTTTCTGGGGAACTCGCCACACTACTTGTTGGAAGAACCGTCGAGTTTAAAATATTCCCTTTCTCATTTAAAGAAGCGCACGACTACTTAGAACTTCTTGGAAAAAAGACCGACGATACCTTCATTTTCGATTATATGAGATGGGGTGGTTTCCCGCAAAGATTTCTTTTTTCCACCGAACACGACATCAAACAATATTTGGATAGTGTGTACGAGGGCATTATTTCGAAGGATATCTTAAAACGGAACTCTGATATTGAATCTTATAAATTTAAAACCATTTGCTCTTATGTTTTAGCGAATGCAGGTAAGGAGTTTTCTGCTGAAAACGTCGTCAATTTTTTCAATAACGCCAATAGCAAAAATAAACTCGAAATTGAAAAAAAGACGATTTACAATTATCTTGAAAAAATGGAAAAGGCATTTTTTATCTCAAGGATAAAACGGTTCAACATTGATGGCAAAGAAGTATTAAAAACACTAGAAAAACAATACGCCGTGGATTTGGGCATTCGGACAATCAATACGAATTTAATAAAATTCGATAATACTTTTTTCTTGGAAAACCTGATTTTCAATGAACTGGTGGTTCGGGGCTTTGAAGTGTATACTGGCAAGACGAATAAAGGAGAAGTTGATTTTGTCGCTATCAAGGATATGAAAAAATGCTTCATTCAAGTGTCATATTATATGATTGATACAAAGACGGTTGAAAGAGAATTTGATGCTTTTTATCCAATCAAAGACGCTTCTCCAAAAATCGTGCTTTCATTAGATCGCATCGACATGTCGCATGACGGAGTGCTTCATCTCAATATTATTGATTTCTTATTAGGAAAAGTGGAATTACCCCTTTCCTAGAATTCGAGAGAATGGTTCACTATTAAACAAGAAATTCAAACTCTATATGTTTTGAATAAACAAGACGTCTAAGCCGCCTTCAAGTATCCTCTTCGAGACTTTGGCTGGAAAATATTGCAAGCACTTGATTAGATCATTTTTATAAAGTTTCAACGAGACAATATAATTTTTTAAAACCAATAACTTTTCCTCTTGAAACCGAACGATATCTCGTTCACGGATATATTCTAAAATCTGGAGCATAAGATAATTATCGCGGTTAATTTCCATCGCTGGTTTCTTTAAAATAATCTTTTGATATCGAACCTTTACTTCTCTTCGCTTTGATTTCTCATTATTAGTTACAATTTCCCATGTGGCAGGGACTTGTGTAGTCAATCCGATTTGGTTTTCGAATGCCAGAGACGTCACAAATCCGAAGACGTTTTTTTCGGTTTGAATGTATTTTTTATCGATGACCTTATATATATTTAAAGTTGATGGGCCGAATATGGTTTTCGATGGAATGTAGTAAACGCCATGATCATATCTGGCGATTTGGTTACTTTTCGCTAAACGACTAAGCATTTTTCGAACATTTTCATATGAAAGCGAAGCATCGTTTATGTCGGAAGCCGAAAAAGGTGCGTTGTAGCCAAATTGATCGGCGAGATATTTTAATCGGCCCACGGGAATCACCTCTCGCTATAGTGTACATATGCTTACCTAAAAAGTCAACAAATGTGACAAATATAAGAAATGTGGTACTTCTGGAAAACGATGTTAGCTGTGACGCCTAATTCTCTTGCCTTATTTTTTGAACGCTCCATTAGAGAAACGCTGTTCATTCTTGGATGATTTCCATAATCTGTTGCACGGCTTTCTCAATCCCCATGACTTTGGCATAGGCGTAAAGATGCTTTAGATTCTTATCTTTTCTTTTTGCATAACCGCGAAGTGCTTTTCCAAATGCTTCGGAATCGAAAGCATTGCGTTTTTTCACGAGATCGCAGACACACTTCTCTGGATCGTAAAGTCGAATGATCTGCCCTTGGGGAGAACGTATCGAAATAATACCAAGAGAATAAGTCTTTTTGTCCTCGTAGTGGAATATCATTTTCAAATCCGAAGTATCTTTTGGGACATGAAATCCTTGGGGAACCGTGATTTCATAAATCTCTGGAATGGTCTCACTCAACTGAAGAAGATAAAGCGCTGTTGAATATGAATAGACACATTTCGGATGGCGACTTTGAAATGCGAAAAACTCATCGTATGCCCCACTGCCATTGGCATATATCCCCCGAGCTTGTTTAAACAGCTTTTTTTGTCGAACCAACTGAGACAGCAAAGCAGACGGAATCCCATGGCTTTTCACCGTTCCGGCTTTTATGACGTCATTATTTTGCTTAAGGAGCGCCATCAGCTTCTCTTCGTTTGTCATTTTATCACTGCTTTCATGCTTTAAATATACTTAAACTAAAGCATAAACGCAATAGTGGTTAAAAATGTTCCTTCCGCAGAGCTCTTTTTTCTATAAGTATTTCTGCTCTAAGACGTCGAAGATGCCTTTCGTCATGATGCGCAGTTCCGGGATGACGGAGAGGCTCATGAACGAGAGCGTCATGAAGGGATCGATGTCGTGGCTTACCCCGAGGGAGAAGGCCGCGGTTTTGGCGGCTTCCAACTGTGCGTTCACTTCACGTAAAGGTAAGTCGCTGAGTAGCCCGGCAATCGGTAGGGATAAAGAGGCGAGGATTTGGCCGTCGTTGACCACCACCATACCGCCTTTGAGGGTCTTGAGCGCATTCACGGCAAAGGCCATGTCCGCTTCATTGGTACCCACCACGATGAGGTTATGCGCGTCATGGGCAATGCTAGTGGCGACGGCACCCTTTTTAAGTCCGTAACCTTTGATGTATCCGAGACCGATATGACCGGTCGCATGATGACGTTCCAGGACGGCGATTTTAAGGATGTCTTTACTCACGTCAATATGGCTGGCTTTTCCTAAGTTTCGGGTCACGATCTGGTCTTTCATCATGCCGATGACGCCGAGTTCCCTACTGGTGGCGAAAGCTTCTTTATTAACTTTGTTAATGTTGATGGAATTTAAAGCCTTTTCCCGAAGTTTCTTGTCGACGGTGGGCGCCTTGAAAGGTTGGAGTTTTCCGTGGTCGTAAATCAGATGGCCGTTTTTGATGACGGTCTCGACATTCACGGTGCGGAGAGCGTCCAGTATGACGAGGTCCGCGGTATAGCCCGGAGCGATGGCGCCAACCTTCTCGAGATGGAAGTATTGGGCGGCGTTAAAGGTCGCCACTTTGAGGGCAAGGACGGGGTCCGCGCCGAGGCCAATGGCTTTACGGATAATGTAGTCGATATGACCGAGTTCCAGAAGGTCGCTCGGATGTTTGTCGTCGGTGGCGAAAAGACAGCGGCTAGAGTACTGGTCACCTAGGAGCGGATGGAGGGCTTCGAGGTTCTTGGCGGCCGTCCCCTCGCGGATCATGATGAACTGACCCAGACTTAATTTATCAAGCGCGTTTTCATAGGTGTCGCATTCATGGTCAGAGGAGATGCCGGCGGCTACATAAGCGTTGAGGCCTTTGCCGGAGAGTCCGGGAGCATGGCCGTCAATCAGTTTATGATGCGATTCGGCGCCGATGATTTTCTTTAAGATGGGTTCGCTGCCGGCCAGGGTTCCCACGAAATCCATCATCTCGGCTAAGCCGACGACGCGTGGGTTTTCGTAGAATCGGTCGATGGTTTTAGCGTCCAATGTTTCAAAGTTTTCATCAAATGGGGTGGCGGGAACGCAGGACGGAATGACGAAATAGATATCGAGCGGCAACCCTTCAGTCGCTTGAAGCATATAGTCGATGCCGTCAGTGCCCATCACGTTCGCGATTTCATGTGGGTCGGTGATGAGACTGGTCGTTCCGTGAGGGATCACCGCTTGCGCAAATTGATAGGGTAGGACAAGCGAGCTTTCTAAGTGGATATGCGAGTCGATGAATCCGGGCGAAATGATTTTACCCATAACGTCGAGTTCCACGAGCCCGTGGTAACTGC
>JAPLKQ010000132.1 GCA_026387995.1 Bacillota bacterium | reverse complement strand
TCGATGAACGCCGGGAAATGGCGCTATACTTTGCGAGCCTTACCCAGTTACGGAAGCAGTGCCCGTTCCTACGCCTCGAGAAAGCCGCGGACATCGAGAACATGATCCGTTTCGAAGACTTGAACGACGGCGGACTGCTCGTCGACTACGTGAACAAGAGTGGCATCGCTCCGTATAAAGCCTTCATCGTCATTTTCAATCCGAGCAAACATACCCTCTATTATGATTTGGGCGATTACTATCAAATCATCTTCACCGATTCCGGTCTCATCGAAGACAAAGAAATCTATGCCCGCAACTTAATGGTAAACGCCGTTTCGTTCGTCGTGTGCGTTCGAAAATAGAGCTTGGGATAAAGTTGCGACTTACTAACTTCGACGCCTAATATAATGGTTTCGAGGTACACATAAATGATCAGTAATGTCTTTCTCATTGGCATCCTGTCCGCGCCGATTACCGACACTGTCCGTTATCTTCAAGTCGAGCGAAACTACAAAAACAGCGAAGGCGCGTTTGTCACGGACCGCATTCCCGTCATCTATTGGACGAAAACCGCGAACAGCTTCTTTATGGGGCTGAAAGAAGGGTCCTACGTCGCCGTCCGCGGCCGCATGGAAACTCATGATAAAGTGGGGCTCATCGTCGTGGCCGACCATCTCGAATATATGGGCGGAAAAACGCTTGATGTACTAGAAATGGCCCCAAAAGTGTAAGACCCGTAAATTAGTGCTGCGCCTGATGAAGGCTCTGCATATCGATTTTTATGTCGAGAACAAAGAACGCTTTACCGGCAAAGAAGTCGTCTTCATGACCAGCAACCATTATTCGACCTTTGACCCTTTGATGCTCATTGCCATCAGCGAGACGCCTGTGGCGTTCGTCGGCAAGCACGAAGTCCGGAATTATCCGCTCATTGGGCGTATTTTCCGTATTCTCAATGGGCAGTTCATTGACCGAGATAACCTTAAACAGGAACTTCGCGTCGTCCGCAACGTCCAAAAATCGTTAGCTAATAAAGAAGAGACGTGGGTCATCTACCCGGAAGGCACCCGCAACAAGAGCGATATAGCCCCGATGCGCGAATTTAAAGCCGGGACGTTTAAAATCCCGCTCGAAACCAAGACGACCATCATCCCGCTCGCGACTTTCGGGAGCGCCCGGCCGATGAAAGGCCGCATGCATTGGCGCCGTTATCCGGTACAGATCCGTTTCCTTGAACCGATTACCGCTGAACAATTCAAAGACCTCAAAACTTTTGATATTGCGAAAAAAGTCTATGACGTCATGCAGTCGAACATCAATGAACTTCGCCAACGCGATGCCGAATATGTGAAGGAAATCTTCGCTAAAAAAGGCAAAAAGAAAGTCGAATAAAGTAACGATTGAGAGTTTCGGCTCTTCATCGTTTCTTTTTTTGTTTTTTCTCCCCAAATGGACGGCTAAATTGTATAATTGAAATGAGGTAAAAAATATGCGAATGACCGACATAATCATCAAAAAGAGAGACCATCAGGAACTCACCGGCGAGGAAATCGCCTTTTTCATTACGGGATATACGAATGGCACCATTCCCGATTACCAAGCCAGCGCCATGTGCATGGCCATCGTCTTTAATGGGATGACCACCAAAGAAATCGCCCATCTGACCGACGCCATGATGCATAGCGGGGACGTGATCGATCTCAGCAGCATCAAAGGCATTAAAGTCGATAAACATTCGACCGGCGGCGTTGGCGACAAAACTAGTCTGGCGTTAGGGCCCTTAGTGGCCGCCTGCGGCGCGAAGCTCGCCAAAATGTCTGGCCGCGGCTTGGGCCATACCGGCGGAACGCTCGATAAACTCGAATCGATTCCGGGCGTGACCATTGCGATTGGCCGCGAACGTTTTATTAAGCAAGTCAATGATATCGGCTTAGCGATTATCGGCCAAACCGGTGATTTAGTCCCTGCCGACAAAAAACTCTATGCGTTACGCGACGTGACCGGCACGGTCGAAAGCATTCCCTTGATTGCCTCTTCGATCATGAGCAAGAAACTTGCGAGTGGCACTGACACCATCCTGCTTGACGTCAAGTTTGGCAGTGGCGCATTCATGAAAACCATCAAAGATGCGGAAGTTTTAGCCCGTACGATGGTCAATATCGGCCATTCCTTAGGCCGTGACACACGCGCGATTTTAACCGATATGGACCAACCTTTGGGTTTGGCCGTCGGCAATAACCTT
>JAPLKQ010000106.1 GCA_026387995.1 Bacillota bacterium | reverse complement strand
TACAACTGTATCATTATAGACGATATCGGTAAGATAGGCATCGTTTTCGCGTGCCAGACGCTTCAGGCTTTCAAAGTTTTCATAAGAAAGCGTGACTCGGTAACCGCGATAATCCATGAGTTCAAACCAGTGAGCCGCGGCGATCACGTCTTTGCCCGCCAGGCTAAAGGTCCGTAACAAACGCCCTGCGCCCAGTTTCACGCCGCCGAAATAACGAACGACGAAGAGCAAGACCTGATCGAGGTCCTTCTTGGTCAGCAAGTCCAGTAGGGGGCGGCCCGCGGAACCGCTGGGCTCGCCGTCGTCGCTGGCCCGACTTTGAGTGCCGTAACGGTAAGCATAAGGAATATGACGCGCGTCCGGGTGTTCTCTTTTAACTTGCTCGAGTAACGGCTTTATCTCATTTTCTGCGGCTAACGGAAAAAGCAACGCGATAAAACGCGACTTATCGACGATTAATTCCTTTTCGGTTTTTTGGCTAAGGCTTTTCATGGAATCACCGCTTTTATAGTAACATCCATGCAAAGAAAAATCCCTTAGATTCGCATCCAAGGGATTTCTTAAGTTTAGGCAATTAGATGAAGGTTTCGAAGTAGTCGCACAACTTATTGCCTTCGGTTTCGAAGACGAAGCCATTGACGTACGGGTCATCTTCGACAATTACCGGCGGGAAGCTAAAGGCGAGTGCCGCGACGGCCGCCATGAAGTTGGCGTTACTGACGACGCGGGAAGCATAGATCAGTTGGGCGATATTGGAGTTACCGTCGAACCAAACCGGTCCCGGCGCCGTGCAGGCGGCGACGCTGCCCATCGACACGAAGCTGGAGCGTAATTCGTCGACTTCGGCCTGAGTGGTCGGAGCGGCGACGATGGCGTTGATTTCCGGAACGATGCTGAGCACCGCTTCGGTGCCGCGCGCTTCGCGTGGGCATAATTGTTCGAAGTCGGTCGTGTAGAAGTCAATCACGTCGACGGCGTGGCCAACGTTGGCCTCCGCAAGCGCATAGTCGTCAGCGAGGACATCGGTATAGAATCCGGCGGTCAGTTCGCTGCTCATATAAGCGCGGTCCGTGATCGTTTCGCCGGTGGCAAGGTAGGTGGATTCGATGAGACCCGCCGCTGCCATGCCTTGGCCTTCCAAGGACGTCGTATCGGAAACAGTCGTCAAGTTAATGAGGTCGACGATCAAGGCGTCGAGGCCATTGCCTTCCATCACGTAGTCGAAGTCACCCGCGAAGATGTCTTCAAGTTGCGTGGAACGCGTGGCTTTCGTACCCGTGGCGAGCGGACGGATATATTTGGTCATATCGACATTATCGAGTAAGTTGTAGAACATGAGCGAACGGGTTTCGTAGTAGACGCCGGCGTGGTCATTTTCCACCACGGGGGCAAACATCTGCGAGCCCTCGAGGAATTGCATGAGGTTCTTCGTCGACTTGCCGCCATTGATGTAGTCGGCAAGGCTAAACGCGCCACCCATATCGATGTAAGCATCCGGATCGACGCTCTCGTCCCAGAAGCCGTTCAGCATGACATGGAGCAAGCCGGTCTTCACCGTGGTCGGATTGGTATCCGGATAATCGGTGTAGTCTTTTTGGTCGAGTTCCGTCGCGTCGTATTGGTTGACGCTCAGGTAGTATTGTTCATGGCCTTCGGTGTAGGTGCCGATGCTCATCGTCGTGAAGGTATCGCGGACGAGTTTCGGGACGGCATCGCTGCCGAGGTTCGAGTAGTTCAGGACAGCAAGGATATCGGAGACATTCTCCGGGGTTAATCCGGACGTATCGATCGTCGTGGTCGCCATGGTCGGGATAATCCGCTTCAATTCGCGGAAGACGCGTAAGAAGCTCTCGATTTCGCCACCGGTGCCTTCCCACGTATCCGTGAAGAAGTTGCCGCTCGTGTAAAGCGTGCCGTAATTGGTCACGGCATAGAGGGCTTTCTCGTGAGCGTTCGCGAACTTATAGACCAAGCCGTTATAGTAGGCCGGGTTCGGGTTGAGGGTATCGTTGATTTCGGCGGCCAGTCCGGTATCGTCCATGATCTTGACCACCATTTGTTCGAAGACGGTCGGGTCGGCATCGATGCCGGAGGCAGCGCCTTCAAGATGGAAAATCTTAGATTGCTCAAAGTCGTTGAGGAGGATTTCCGCCGAGTCGATATCGGCATTCGATAGCAGGCTCAGGTTGGTATAGTTCAAAGACGAGATGTTTTTCATGTCGCCGTAAATGGAAAGTATTTGGGTAATTTCCGGGTCATCATAAGGGGCCATGAAACGGTCGCCGGTGTAGTGCGTATTGGCCGTCGACATATCGACGCCGGTCATCGTGACGTCGGTCGCGGTGAGCATCGTGTCGAAGAGGTTCGGGATGGCCGGATAAGTCAGGGTCGAGTGGTTAATGGCGAGCAGCAGGTTCTCGACTTTGGTCGTGCCTGCCGGCGTGTCCATGAGGCCGCTGACGGTCTCGGCGCCATCGGTGCCAAAGTCGGTGAAGTCAATCGCCGTTGCCTTGAAGGCATCCATGATGCCGACCAGTTTTTCGATTT
>JAPLKQ010000113.1 GCA_026387995.1 Bacillota bacterium | reverse complement strand
CGTTGACACGATCGCTCATGTGCCAAAGTGAGATATGAAGCGTCGAAGGCGACGAGACGCTTTCAAGTTCAAGCACGTTGTCAATAACGACAATACGAGAGTTCGGTTCCATCTGCTGCAATAAATACTTCTGCAATTCAGTCTTGCCGGTGCCTGTTTTACCGGCAATGACGATTGAAGCGTGTAATTTGAGAATCGCCAAAAATAGTTGAATGACCTGAGGCGGCATGAAGCATGGATCCTCTTCGATGGCGGTTTTCCCCACATGACCGATTCTAATTGAAAAAGTCGTGGCCCGTTCAAAATGCTTTCGGCCAATCGCCGGGTGAACGGCGTTAATTCGGAAGCGTTCGATCGAAACATCGAGAATCGGAGAAGAATATGAAAAGAGTTGTTCGGTCAAATTGGCTAATTGTCGGATAAAATCAAAAGCCGCCTCTTTCGTAATACATATTTCAGACTTCAACCTTCCGAGCTGATTATGTTGGTAAAAAATGGCCTCGCCATTAAAGGCAATATCAGTGACTTCTGGATTATCCAATAATGGCTGAAGGAAAGAACTTGTGAGAAAGAGATAGGCTTTCTTATCCATGCGTTTCCCCCTTCATGTGCAATTCAAAGCGCAAAGTCTTGCTATATTCTAATAGGCTGCCAATATCGGTTTTTAGATGAATCTGCACGCCATCGCAATGGCCATTCATGCACATGGACTGATCAATCACGTCGTAGTAGTAGAAACTTATTTCGTATTTGTCAGTATAATTCGAAAGATTTTCACACAAGTATTCACAAACGGCATTTTCCAAGACAGATTGTTCAAAATAGGGCTGGTAATTGCCTTGGGGCATAGCTAAATAGTAAACTGAAATCTCGATCAGCCCTCGCGTTATTGCCAAAAAGGTGCGATTTATCCCGCCAAATGAATAGGTAAGGTTAAAAGTTTCTAGCACAAAAAGTAAGACGAGAAATGAAGTGAAATAATTAACCATTCGTCTTTTCCTCCCAACTGACTTCATACCCCACATCAATTGGCTGATTCTCGACGGTAACGCAGTAAGCAGAATTCACGCAGTCACCAAAAAACCGATTATCGGCATAATGACTACTTGNTAATGACTACTTGAATAATCAATGTTCGTTTCATTAATTCCGATATTGGATATGACAATGCGGTAGTCTATTTCCTGAAGCTGTGAGAAATGATTTTTGGGAAAATAAAGAAAATTAGTTTGAACATAACCGACGTTAGAGGACATTGACATCATTAAGGTGATGGGATCGACATAGAGTTTGTCCGATATCGAAAAAGAATAGTCGCCATTGCCCAAAGAGGTCAGCAGACCCCTTAGGTGTTTATAGGTAAAATTACTATCATAGGTAAGATTAGGAAACAAATTATCCGGATCTCTTAGATAAAAATGAGCGGAAGAATATGTAAGCCACGACAGATTATAACCACAATCATAGTGAATGATTAAATTTCCAAAATTAAGGCGATGATATGCAAAAGATTCATAGAGGCCTTTAAATCCGATAAAGGTTAAAGTTTCTTGATAATACTTCAATCCACCAGTCGCGTTAATGGTGAGTGGCTTCCCAGTACACAAGTAAACATCATTGACTGTATCAACAAGAGGATTAATCGTTGCTTTTTCGATGGCAGTGACAGTAAATGATTTTTCAGTTGTAAATCCATCCCCGACCGCTTTCATTTTAATTATCCCGGCGTCCTCATTTAAAAAGGCAGACGGCACTGAAACGGTATCCGTAAAAGCATCATTCGAGAGTACCACGATATGCGCATAGAAAATCGAGTTCGTGTAATGAGTATTGGAGAAATCAAACGTGAAGGTAACTTTTTCCATTTTCGTCGAAGTATAGCTATAGTCAAAATTGAGCGTACTGCCTTTGTGGTAAGGAAAGATCGATACGTCGCCAAAATATCTCACGACCGGATCGACTATTGCCGGGTATATTCCAACAACGCTGAGCACGATGGCGGTGATTATATATGGTTTCATAAAGATCTTTCCTATCTTAAGATTTATTCAAAAAACGATAGAAATTCTACGAGTGCCCTTCTTTTCCAGCGATAGAAAGTGCTTCGCGAGTAATAGTTGACCCACCAAAAGTTATTTCGAGCGGTGAAATATTCGCTGACAATAAGTTTTTGGCACTCGCTTTCCATATGGCTGATCGCTGTCTCGACGGCAAAGATAATACGCTCTGGACGAGTTCCATTTTGGTATTCGGCATTTGCCTCCTTAATTACATACAGATTTTCAGATGGCTTCTCAAATTCAAAAGAATTAGTAGATCGCAAAGCTATTTTTGTCTGGGAATGGTAGTAAAGCGAAGCGATGTCGGAAGCCTTCTTATGTAACTGAGCAAATTCGGCACGTGTGTTGGGCGAAATCTCCATTTTCATTTTTCCTTTCTATGATGGATATGCGAGATATTAGGTTCTATGTTAAACCCTAATAACTAAATATGCCTTAAAAAGTTATTCTTGTCTCTCTTTTTTTAAAATATTTTCATAAAACGCATAATAATTGTTCGACACTTTCGCGGTTTGTACTGAAAATGAGACGCCGGTAAGACAAATCGCATTTTCTTTCACTGTTGTATGGAGATTGGAATAAATTGGGGTTTATAATATATTCAATCAATAAGAGGTATCCTATGGTCATACTTGTCGGTGCTTCCGCCAGCGGAAAAACAGAAGTCGCCCGCGTATTAAAAAACAAATATGGCCTGACGAAGGTCGTGACTCACACCACTCGTATCAAACGAGATCAAGAAGTCGACGACATTGATTACCATTTCGTGACCAAAGAAAAATTCGAATCCCTTAAAAAGGAAAACTATTTTGTTGAAACCACTTTATATAACGGCAATTTTTATGGAACCAGCCGAAAAGAGATCGATGATAATAAGGTATTAATTGTGGATCCAAATGGCCTGAGAGCTTTCATGGCTTTAAAAGACCCCCGCATTATTACTTTTTTTATGAATGCTGACGAACCTACCAGAACTAAAAGAATGCTCATACGCGGCGATGCTCAAGCAGCAGTTGATGCCCGCATTTTGAACGACCGTGAAGATTTTTCTTTTAAAAATGTCGGCCGCACCGATTTTGTCATTGATACCGAAACCAAAAATATCGAGGAAGTCGCTGACTCGGTTTATAAGTTATATATAAAGAAATTGTCGGCTATTGGTTCTAATTAAATAATTAATTTATCAATATAATCAATAAATTCATCGTATCCCATTTTCTTGTCGATAACTTTATTTTTGTCGATGTAAATGATACGGTCCGCGACGGATGAAAGCAATTCATGGTCATAGGTCGTGAAAAGCAACGTGCCTTTATAAGAGATCATGCCTTTATTCAAAGCGGTAATCGATTCCAAATCCAAGTGATTCGTCGGTTCATCAAGAATTAAAAGGTTTCCTGCGGTCAGCATGACTTTCGCCATCATGCACCGCACCTTTTCGCCACCCGAGAGAACGTTGACGGCTTTCATGGCCTCTTCGCCGGAGAAAAGCATACGGCCAAGCCAGCCGCGGATGTATTGTTCATGTTTATCTTTTGAATAAGGACGGAGCCAATCGACAAGGTTCTCTTTGCCGGTAAAGAATTTGGTGTTATCAATCGGCAAATAGCTTGGGGTGACGGTCACGCCCATTTTGACAGAACCAGAGTCCGCGACATCGAGTCCCATGAGGATATCGAATAGCTTGGTAATCATTAAACTGTTTGTGCTCATGAACGCGACTTTTTCGCCGCGGTAAAGAGTGAAAGACAAGTCCGAAAAGAATCCTTTTTTGGTCAAATGCTCAACAAAAAGCACATCATTTCCGAGGTCTTTTTCAAATTTGAAATCAATGAACGGATAACGGCGGCTTGAAGGAGTCAAATCCTCAAGGGTGATTTTTTCGAGTTCTTTTTTACGCGAAGTCGCTTGCTTGCTCTTACTGGCGTTCGCAGAAAAACGGGCGATGAATTCTTCAAGCTCTTTCATGCGTGTTTCTTTCTTACTGTTTTCGTCTTTGGACTGACGCAATATCAATTGGCTTGATTCATACCAGAAATCATAGTTTCCGACATAAACGCTAATCTTGCCGTAATCGACGTCAAGGATACGGGTGCAAACCTTATTTAAAAAGTGACGGTCATGGCTGACAATGATGATCGTGTTTTCAAAGTTAAATAAGAAGTTTTCGAGCCAACGGGTCGCCATCGCGTCCAAGTTGTTGGTCGGTTCATCCAAAAGAAGAATATCAGGGTTTCCGAATAAGGCTTGCGCTAAAAGGACTTTGACCTTTTCTTTCGGATCAAGGTTCTTCATGAGCAAATCTTGTTTCTCAGTCGTGATGCCAAGGGAGTTAAGAAGGCTACGGGCATTGCTGTCCGCTTCATAGCCGTTCATTTCGGCGTATTCCATTTCCAATTCTCCGGCAAGAACGCCATCTTTTTCCGAGAAATCCTCTTTGGCATAAAGGAGATCTTTTTGCTGTTGAATCTGCATCAAGCGTGGGTGTCCCATCAGCACAGTCTCAACTACGGTAAGGGTATCAAATGCATGTTGATCTTGCTTTAAGACCGACATCCGTTCTTTGTCGCTTTTGATGACATCGCCTTTGCTGGGATCGAGCTCACCGGAAAGGATTCTGAGGCAGGTTGATTTGCCTGCGCCGTTAGCGCCGATAATGCCGTAGCAGTTCCCCTTTTGAAAGGAGACATTCACATCTTTAAAAAGAATTCTTCCCCCAAACTGGAGGGTTACGTTACTGACTTCAAGCATGTTGTGCACCACCTTTCTCTAACTTTTCGACGAGATGACCGGCATCAAAGATAAATTGGCCACTTCCATGGGCAATATGCCGAGATAATTTGGTTTTATGAGGAAATCCAGAAATTTCGAATGGTCCACGAGGTCCATAGACAGCGCCATTAAATACATACGGCGCACCGGCAAGATAGACAATGCCAAGCGCAGCCTTTTCTGCTGAGTGGGTAAACGCTGATAACGCGATATGGGCAGCTTTGCGAAATCCACGCGGATACGAGTTGATGATGTTGGTGTTGGTAACGCCTGGATGCATCAAATAAAAATTAATGTGTTTCCGTTCCGGGAAATCATAGAGGTTCACGCCGTTTGCCAACACGTGGAATAACTTTGCAATCGCCACTTTCGATTGTGCATATTGATGATAGGGACTGCCACTTTCAGTTGATAAGAAACCGACATCCTTGAGTTGCGTAATGCTTCCCGCAATCGAACCGACAAAAACCACGCGTGTTTGTTCCGGTCCCTGATCGAGAAAGGCAATCAGCTTTTTCAGCAAATAATACATGCCAACGAAATTCGTGCCAATCGTGAGCGGCAAGCCCTCAGCCGTTTTGACCTTTTTATGTGGATGGAAGATACCAGCGTTTAAGACTAATACGTCAATACGTTTGTGTTTGCTTTTCAGTTCAGCGACAAAGTGGTCAATCGATTGAAAACTTGCTTGATCATATTGCATTAGTTCGAGCTCTGCATAAGGGACTTCTTGGTGGATACTGGCTAAGGCTGCTCCACCACGTTCAAGCGAACGGCAAGCCATAATCACATGGGCGCCTTGAAAGGCAAGAGTTTGAGCCGCAAAATAACCGATGCCGCTATTGGCACCGGTGATAACGACTGTCTTGCCGTGCATATCGGCAATATTGCTTTTGACCCATGGTAAGTATTTCATTCATTGTTTCCTTAGAAAAAGAATAGATAAATAGCAACGCCGACAACCAATAAGATTAAGACAAGGCCCATCAGAAGGACGAGTGTTCGTAAAAGAGCGCGGTCGCTTTGATTATCCGCGTTGAACTTTGGTTCGTTTTCAGGACGGGGAGCTAAAGGTTTTTGTTTTCCGAACATTTTTTATCACCTTGCATATTCTATCAGTAATGGCCTCAATTGTCTTGTAGAAGATTATACATCTTCTTCTTCGTCTTCCGACTTGCGTATTTCTACTTTGATTTGCTCAACGGTGAATTCATCCGCTTTAAGCACGGTAACGAAGAAATTAGCAAAACGGAACGAATCACCTACTTTGGCAAAACGTTCGAGACGTTCTTGGCACCAACCACCGACAGTTGTATAAACGCTTTCAAAGTCCTTTTCGTAACCAAGATAGTCGAAGAAATCCTCGATATTCATGGCGCCATCGACAAGATAAACGCCTTCGCTCGTCTCTTGGATCTGTTCTTCGACGACATCGGTTTCGTCCCAGATTTCGCCGACGAGTTCTTCGACAATGTCTTCCATCGTAACGATGCCTTCGGTGCCGCCAAACTCATCTTTCACGATGGCGATGTGTTGATGGGTCGCTTTAAAATCAGCAAGAATGGCACTAATCGGTTTTCCGCGATAAACATAATTGGGTTCTAAAAGAAGCGAACGGACATCGATTGTTTCGCCATTGATATACGCCTTTAAAAGCAATTTAGTAGGCAATATGCCGATTATTTGGTCAATCGTTTCTTGATAGACAGGAATTCTCGAATGCGAAAAAATACGCGGATCATTGAGAATAACCTTAATGTCATCTTCGATATTATAGGCAAAAACATCAACGCGCGGCGTCATAATTTCAAAGGCTTCAGTATCGGTAAAATCAATCGCTGAACGAAGCAACTCGCCTTGCTTCTCATCAAACTCTCCTGATTCCTCGATTGTGTCTACCATTTCCACCAGTTCGTCATCCGTGACTGGTTTATTGACGCTAGCTCTTTTCGTCCACAGTTTTGCGACAACGGTAACGAGCTTCGTGATGACATAAACGATTGGGAAAAAGAGTGTCCTGAACACATAGACAAATGCCGACAAGTTAAGCGCCCACCGATAGGCATAGCGAAGCGCTAACGCTTTCGGGAGCAATTCGCCGAAAACGAGAATGATGACAAAAATAATCACGCCGGAAAGGCTTGCGCCATAGGCCGACCCCCATAGTTCCATACCAACAATCGTGGCTAGAGAAGAAGCCGCGATGTTAACGAGGTTATTTCCGAACAGGATGGTAGAATCGGTCGCGTCATGTGTGTTGATGATATGTAAAGCGCGAATGGCTTTTTTGTTGCCGCCAGCCGCCGCTTTTTTTACACGTAGTTGATTAACGACGTTATAACTCATCTCCGCAGCCGAGTACAAAGCGCTCAAAGTAATCAGGAAGACAAGAATAACAAAGTAATAGATCATTATTTTTTGCCTCCTTTTTTCGGAAGGCGCTCGTCCATCGTGCCAACGAGTTCTTCAAGGACATCTTCCATCGTTACCATGCCAATCACTTTTTTGGTCGAGTCAATGACCATGGCAATATGCGTTTTGTATTTCCGGAATCCTTCAAAAAGCTCATCCATCGTGACTTTGGGAGAAACAAAATAGGGTTTTCCCAGTGTCGAACGAATAGACAATTGTGGGTTTTTCATGTAATCACGAATATAATTACGGACATGTAAAATACCGATGATGTTATCGAGATTATCTTGATAAATGGGGCTGCGGCTGTAGTTCGTCGTTGAGAGCATGTGATTCAAGCTTTCGGGAGATAAACCGCGAATATCGATAGCAAAAATTTTTTCGCGAGGAGTTAAGACGTCTTTCACGGCCTTATCGCCAAAATCAATGGCCGATTGAATGATTTCGCTTTCGCCATTTTCGAGAATTCCATCGTCCTGAATCGATTCGATGACATTCGAAAAGTCTTCTTCGGTGATTTCAGGTTCGTCTTTCATTTTGAAAATTTTCCGAAAAGCTAAATCGATGCCCAGGAAGCCAATCGTGAATGGAGTCAAAATGATGATTAAAAAATAGAGGAGACGACTATTGAAGGAGGCGACTTCATCCGGAAGGGCGCGCGCCAGTGATTTAGGAATGGTATCGCAGAATAAGTAGACGACGAGCGTTGCGGAAATCGTGGCAACGGCTGAACCCGAGCTTCCCATCAAACGAACAAAAAGGATAGTCGATAGGATGGAGATAGAGACAGAAACGACATTCGTCCCAATCACCGTCGTGATGAGTGAACGGTTATAATGATCTGTAATTTTACATACGATTTTAGCGGTTCGATTTCCATCGTCTGCTTTTACACGCATGCGAATGCGGTTGCAGGAGGCAAAAGCCGTTTCGCTGGAGTTGAAAAACGCCCCAACAAAAATGAGGGCGGCGATAATCAACCATAGTATCCAAGCTTCGACCATTACGACCAACTCCGTTGCATAAATATGCGAATAAAGTGTACCATAGGCGCACCTTCATTTCAAATAGGACCCTACAGCAAAGAATCTCCGCAAATAGGAGCTAATTATCTATAGTCTTCAAACGCTTTTATTCTTTTTCTTTTTTTACTTCATGGCAGTGACGGCAGCGTGGTTCATACGCCTCGCTGGCGCCGACGACGACGATGGGATCAAAATAGCTGGCGGGCTTTAGCCAAAAGCTTAGCCATAATGGGAAAAGGTTCGCCGCGGAAATCATTGTCCAGACCCGCAAGAATGACGCGAATGCCACGATTCGCGAGGACTTCGGATACATCAACGATTTCTTCATCCATGAATTGAACTTCATCGACAACGACGGCATAGGTATCGCTCTTGACGTATTTTAGGATATCCGTCGACTTCGATATATTGAAGGACTTGGTCTTCAATTGTGAATGGCTGACGACTTCGTTTTCCGAGAAGCGATTATCGATTTTGGGTTTAAAAACAAGCGTTTTCTTCTTGGCATATTCCAAGCGTTTAACCCGGCGGATTAATTCCTCGCTCTTACCGGCGAACATTGGTCCGGTGATGATTTCAATCCAACCAGAATTTTGCATGTTTTCCATATGTGCCCCTCTTTACTCTTTCTATTCTACAAAATTATTGACCGTCATGAAAGAAAAAACCGTAAAAAAAAGATGCATCATAGATGCATCTCTCTTTAATTTTAGAGCAGTTTATTCACGGAAAGTCTTGGCGTAATCAACGTTTTCAAGTTCGCCTTTGACAAGGCCTTTCTTGGCCATGACATCGTCGACTAATTGTTTGGCGCGTTTGACGCTGAGTACGGATTTGACTTTGAAGCAAGCCGGAATCTCGACATAAATCGATTTATGGCTGACATCCGTAACTGGGATGGTCGAATCGGCATAGGCTTTTGGATCCAACGCATAGTACAATTTAAGGCCCTTACCGGCAATCGTAATCTTCACATAGGTTTCAGTGTGGAGACGGAAGGTATCGCCGGAGTTGCTGACACGCGACTTGACGCCGTAGGAAAGAATATAATTCTTGAGTTCGTTGTAATTATCGAGTAAATCCTTTTCTGCGACTTTCATTCTTTCTTCGAATGGGACGCGGATGATGACGCGTTTCGCCGCTTCTTCTTCATCGGCTTCAGGAAGAATCGCGATAATTTCTGGTTCGGCAGTCGGAGTGACAACGACGGGTTGCGCCATAGGGGCGGCTTTCACTTCAGCGGCTGGTTGAGGTTCATTATGTGCCGTGAATGAAAGATGCGATAACTCAGAGGCGACAATGGAGCGAATGTCTTCTTTGGTAATGACCGAAGTTTTCGAAACTTCTTCTCTGATCATGGAAAGGACGTCTTCTTTAGTGAGGCCTGCGAATTGAGGTTGTGCCACAGGTTGCGGCATTGGTTGCGGAGCCGCCGGCGGATAAGCCATGAACGGAGGCAACGCAGCATAGCTGACGGTGACATCAACTTTGTTTGGATTACGAGCGAGTTCTTCACGGATTAAAGCACGGAATTCATCAAGGGTCGGGGCCGGTTGGGTTGTTGAATGTATTCCGGTTGCGGAGCAACTTCCGGAGCAGGTTCGTATTGCTGCGCAGGTTGTTCATATTGTTCAGGAGCGACAGGTGCCACTTCCGGTTGGACGTATTGCTCTGGGGCAACCGCCACATCTTGCGGAACGACGGCTGGCGCAACTTCAGGAGCGGGTTCAAGTTTCTTAACGAATTTTGGTGTCAAGGCGATGTCAATCAACGCCAAGATAAAGAAGACTAGGGCTAAAAGAACGGTGATGCCCGACATGACTAAGAACATTAAGGAACTCACGCGTGTAGCAATGGTCGCCCCAGTGAGGAAATCATTGAGCAGCAACGAGAGAACCGTGGTCGCGGTAGCCGCAGGATAAGGAAGGAAGAAGACGGCCGCGCAACCAATGATCACGAAGATGTCGACAAGGACAAGATACGTGACAAAGGATTTTTTCTTGCGAATCAGTTTGATCAAGAGAATGACAAAAGCGGCCAACGCCAGAGCCAAAACGCCGATGACGGCGATACGGCCGACGGACCAAGCGCCCGTAGTAATATAGGTGATGACAGCTAAAGCGACGCCCCCTAGAAAACTAAAGGTGGACATACCATAGCGAACGAACAACGAACCAAGGGCAAGCAGGATGCTAGCGAGGATGATGAAGGCCAAAATAGTCAAAGTTTTTTTCATAAGTTCAATCCTTTCATTGAAGTTTCCACATTTATACTAGATTATTCTTTCTCGTAATTCCAGTAGTTTTTAGCTGAAATTCAAAAAAAGGTGTGCGTTTTGCAAAGTTTTTTGAATTAAAAAAGCCCTCGCGAGGGTACGTGAGGGCATTTTAAACTATTTGGTGACCCGTATGGGGTTCGAACCCATGGATGTATCCTTGAGAGGGATATGAGTTAAGCCACTTCTCCAACGGGCCAGCGTTTATAATTTAATCACGATTGAGAAAGTTTATCAATAATTATCCCAAGGCGGGCTTGGACTTCATCAAGGCCTAAAACTTTCAGCACGTAATAGAGATTCGGGCTTTGCTTGCTTCCAGTAATGGCAATCCGGAGCATTTCCGCGACATCGCCGATGTGGCCGATATATTTTTCGCGGTTGGCTTTAAAGATTTTTCCCGAAGGAGCGAAGTGATGCCGTTCGCCGATTTCTTTGAGTCCGGAAAACCATTCTTCCTCGGTCAAATCGAGCGAAATCGTTTCTTTAATGTTTCGTAAAACCTGAGCAATAACCTCATGAGTGAAACTCGGGTTAAACGGTAACTCTGTTTCCAAGATTTGAACATAGAAGTCCCGGTAGAAGAATTTGACCAACTCAAAGATATCCGAGAATTTCTCGTAGTCTTTCCGCGGATTTTCTTTTTCCCGTTCAATGTTCATAATGCTTTCGAAATACTCTGAGTCACTGACGATAAGGTCATAAAGACGGCGGTCGTATTGCACGGCGTAAGCGCGCGCATCCTCCGTCATTTTCGCGGCAGTTTCGCGACTGAGGATTTCACGGGAAATGAATTTGAGCTTCATGATATCGAATAAAGCGCCATCTAAGGACATTTTATCGAACGCAAAATGGAAATCGTGGCGTGGGGCCAAAGGATTCGCCGCTCTCCATTCCTCAAAATTGCTATTGGCGATTGTCATTAAATATTCAATCAGCGCGGCCGGCGGATAGCCGTCTGCCAAAAAGTAACTGACCGCCGCTTCTGGGTCTTTCCGTTTGCTGAGTTTACGTTTATTGCCGTTATCGAGTTTCATGATGACGGGCAAATGGGCAAAATCCGGGGCTTTCCACTTCAAAGCCTTAAACATCTCAATGTGAATCGGCAGCGATGACAACCATTCTTCGCCACGTGTCACGACAGTCGTCTTCATAAAATGGTCGTCCACCACGTGCGCAAAATGATAGGTTGGCAAGCCGTCACCTTTCAAAATGACAATATCTTGGTCATTCTCGGTTAATTCAACGTCTCCGCGGATCAGGTCATGGACCGAAAGC
>JAPLKQ010000187.1 GCA_026387995.1 Bacillota bacterium | reverse complement strand
GGCATATGCTCAAGCACCCTGCTCGATTTTTTCGGATTCAAGAATTAACGGCTGAAGCACATTGCAGTCAAGGCCAAATAGCCAAGATAAAGGATTTTTTGCACAGAAACAATCTCCTTGAAGAAGGCGAAAACGGTTTTCGTATTTCTGACGCAATTGAACTTCTGAAGAAGTGGGCATTTGAATATCAAAAAACCAAAGACGAGGTTGTCAAATTCTTCTCCACAAAAGATTTTTCCAGTCTCGAAGAAGATATCGCAAAGTATTTTTACGCTTTAGAGGAAGATAATCAATACTCATTTTGTGGCTATACGGCGAGCAATATTTATTATCATGGTATACGAAACAATAAGATGACGCTTTACGTTTCTAGAAGATGGATCGAGTCTCTTTCGAATCAAATTGGCTTAAAAAAAGTTGATAAAGGGGCCAATGTCGAAATTACCATTCCTTATGCCCAAGTGGTATTAGACGACTCGATTTTAAAGCAAGGGAAAAGAGTTGCTTCACGAGCGCAAATATGTCTAGAACTTTATGGAACAGGCGGAAGAAGCGAAGAAGCTCTCGATCCCCTTTTCAGGGAATTTTCTGAGCATGGAAAATAATGAAAATCTAAGAACTATGTCAGATTATGGTGATAAAGAAACACGTGCTGCGCGTATGGCACTCATTGATGTCGCCTGTCTTTTTCAACATCATTACGTCTATCGCATTATCGGCGGTTGGGTTCCAGAACTATGCTATCCTCACCAAGGGCATGTCGGAAGCACGGACGTCGATGTCTTGCTGAGCTTAGATCAGAATAAAAAGCAAAAAGAAACACTTAATAAAAAATTCTTAAAGAATGGCTTTTCAAAACATCCAACCAAGTCTTTTTCCTACATAAAAGAATATCTGGTTGATGGAACTCCGATTTCAGTCGACATTGATCTTCTTGGCCCTTTTTATAATGGAACCAGCACCGAACACACGACACAGCGGATTGAGGGAATAAAAGCCCGAAAAGCGAGCGGCGGCGATTTTGCCTTTTTATTTCCGTCAACCCTCTTTTCGGTTGATTCTTCCGGACATGAAGTTGAAGTCATATCTGTCATCCCATACATTGTGATGAAATCTTTTGCCTTGAGAGGAAGAAAAAAGTTTAAAGATGCCTATGATATTTATTTCATGCTTAAGCACTATCCCGGTGGGGTTTCTGAACTTAAAAAGCAATTTTCGAAGTTTGTCGAAAAGCCCATTATCGTTGATACTTTTAAAATATTGAACGAACATTTTGATTCTTCGGAGGGCAAAGGACCTTTGGCGATCATTACTTTTTATGATACAGACGATGATGAAAACCACGAAATAATCAAGCAAGAATCGTTTCAATTAGTGCAAGAGTTGATTTCCAAATAAATCAAACGGATCGTTTGATTTTCGCCATATCTTTTTGTTCAAAAATCATTAGGCTTTATTCTTGAATGTTTTTATCGTGAGCAAAATTCCGAAAATACCGATGAGGACGGTCAGAAGCGAATAGACCGCCATTAGGGCGATCGTCAGGCCGATGGTGAGTGCGGTGGGCTCGGTCGCGCCACTCGCGACACCACTCACTTGAAGGTAAATGATGCCGGCGATAAAGATAACCGCGATGGCACCGGAGCATCCAAAAATCGCCCTTCGGAAGGTCTTGGCGAAAAAGGCGGCGAGAATGAGTAAGATCATGCCCGCAAGCGCAAAGGGAAATAGTTCAGCGGGAAGGAGATAATCAAAGTTGTAACCTGAGCCGCTAATGATTCCCATGAATGAGATAAATACCGTAAAGCAAACGGGAACGAGCATCAAGGCAGAACCGGCAATCGCGAGAATCTTTTCTAAAAGGATTTTTCGTGACATAACGTGGTCTCCTTTTCTTTTCCTACTTTTATTATAATGGTTTCTACTTTAAAAATAAAAACGCCACGGAAGGAATAACCTTTGGTGGCGTTGGTGTATTAACGATCGAAGTGGTGGTTTAGCGGCGTCTGAAGAGTCTAGCGATCAGCATCAAACCGATGATGCCGAGGACAACGATGACAATCCAGTAAACGCTGATGCCAAAGGCAGTTCCGGTAATGAAAGCGCCAAAGGCGGTGTTACCAGCCCATAATCCTGAGACGGCGCCATAGATGGCTTGTCCGCCAAAGAAGATAATGGCGATGATCGCGGCTAGGATGACGAGTTTCA
Organism: Bacillota bacterium; assembly: GCA_026387995.1. GTDB lineage: Bacteria > Bacillota_I > Bacilli_A > RFN20 > CAG-826 > CALMWE01. The sequence goes on along the minus strand of JAPLKQ010000187.1, from coordinate 6,251 downwards.
TAAAGGAACGGGCGAGTAAGGCAACGATGATGAGAATGATGATACCGACAATCGAGAAAGGAAAGAACAGGCCCGTTAATAGGAAGCTAAAGGTAAAGACCCCGGTGACGATTAGTCCAAAGATCGCGGCAATGAATGCCCAAATGACGGGGAAGAAAATAAAAATAACCGCTAGGATCGCGAGAAACTTAAGAAACACATGTCTTCCAACCATATATAATTCCTCCTTCAGAGGTGAACCTATTTATCAGTATGGTTCATTACTTTCATATTATAACCTATATGGGTCAGATTACCTAACCCGAGACAACAAAAGATATCGGGCATGCCGCTCGATGGAAAGCTATATCGAAGCTATTGTGTTTATTAATAACCGAGTGAGTAGATGAGAATGAAGTAAATAACGCTGACGATGACACCGAGAATGATTTCGGTAATAAATCCTCTGATAGCGCCTTTTTTGGTTAAAGGAGCATGGGTGAGGTAGGCAATCAGTAAGCCGACCCAACTGAGGAAGAAGCCAAGCGCGAAGCCAAGGCCCATCGAACCGGCGTTGGTGGTTGGGGCATACATCGGCTGCGGCTGTACATAGGTCGGCTGCGGTTGCACATAGGTCGGCTGCGGCTGTACATAAGTCGGTGCCGGTGGTGGGGTAGGAGTGGGGTTGGCTTGAGGTTTGAGCGGATAGCCACATTTTGGACAGGTGCGTGCGGCGTCAGAGACTTCGGTTCCACATTCTGGGCAATGAACTAAGGCCATATTGTCATCCTCCGTTTTTTTCATTATAAGTGAGAATTTGATTTATTCCAAATTTTTCGGGGAGCCGCTAACAACGCTTGTTAATTAACTTAGTATGTAAAAATGGCGTTTTTTATAGGGTGGTATCAAATATCCGGAAATAGTTTTTTTCGTTTCTTCCTTTTTAATGAACGTTCTAGCATAATTAATAAAAAGAAACCTTTAGGAACCCAAATGAAAACAAACGCTATCCTAAGCGCCGACCGAAAATACCGTTATTGTCTGACTCGTGAATGGGATGCCACTAAACCCACTCTCGTCTATATTTTGCTGAACCCAAGTACCGCGGATGAAACGATAAACGACCCCACGATTTCACGGTGTATCGATATCGCTCAATATAACGGCTTCGGAAGTATTAAAGTCTTGAACCTTTTTGCGTACCGCGCTACCCAACCTCCGGATATGAAATGCCAATGTGATCCGGTGGGGCCGGAAAATGATAAATATCTTCTTGAGGAGACTGGCGATTCCATTGTCCTTCTCGCCTGGGGCAACCACGGAAACTTTATGAATAGGAGTGCTCACGTCGTTACTTTACTTAAAGATCGAAACCTATACTGCCTTGCCAAAAATAAATCTGGGGAACCCAAACATCCTCTATACATCAAAACTGAAACTAAATTACATCCATTTCGATAGGCTGTAATCAATGTTGACTATTGTCGCCAGAGCTCATGACAAGGTAAAATGTTTGTCGTTTTTGAATTTTTTTCAAAGGAAAATATCTACGAAATAAGTACGATAAATAAAAGCAATTCTTTGTTTTGTCATATTTTTTTATTGCCACAGTAGATTTTATATGACAATGCAATTATAATGTATTTACACAAGGAGAGTGTGATGAAAATGGAAACCGCAAAATTACTTTTTGATTTATTGACAAAAGCACCCTTTTCACAGGAGCAAATCGCAACTTATTTAGAGTGCGATCAATCTCTCATTTCTAAGTGGAAAAAACAAGAGCGCAAAATCTCGACCGACCAATTTGAAAAGTTGTGCGGATTGCTCAGTTATTCCATGAATGATTTTTTGATGGGCAAAATTTATGAACCAACAAGAATTAATTTCCGTGCCTCTGCTTTGGAAAAAGACGACATTCAGGCTATTGGCGAGCTTAATAAGCTCTATGCCAACCTTAACTTCATGAAAGAGATTTTGTATGGCAAAGCTGAGTAATGAAGAGATTATCAATAAATCCGAAGACATTCGCAATCAGTTGGAACTATCCCTCGATTTGCCCATTGACATTTTTGCCGAATGCTTAAAAATAAAAAACATTACTATTGTTGAAAGGCCCTTGTCTGAAAATATTAGCGGTATCTGTATTAAAGGCAACTCTTCTAGTTGCATTATTGAGATTAATTCAACGATGAGTTATGGCCGAAAAAGGTTTACGCTCGCTCACGAACTTTACCACTATTATTTTTCGAAAGAAGCCTTTATCGTTTGTAATAAATCATTTGTTGACGTATCAGACGAGGAATCAAACGCAAACCATTTTGCCTCTTACTTTCTTATGCCGAAATTTGCTCTTCGAAAGTTCATAAAAGAAAAATGTGACGACAAAATAGAATTAACATCAATTCTTGCAATGGAAAATTATTTTCAAGTTAGCCGAAAAACACTTCTCATTAGGTTGAAGAGTGATAAACGGATTTCCGAGGAAGAAATGGTGCCTTTTACTGTAAATATCATCATCAATGCCAAAAAAAACGGATATAGCGATAAACTCTATGTTCCCGAAGAAGGAGAAAAGAAAACTACCCTTGGCGAATATATAAGACTCTGCGAAGCTCTTTTGGATAAGGACTTAATCTCAAAAGCGAAATATGAAGAACTGCTTCTCGATGCTGGCCGAGCCGATATCGTTTTCGGAGAAGAGAAAGAAAATTATGAGTGATATTTATATCGACACGGACTGTCTTTGTTCTTTTGTCCGTACGCATCATTCGGATTTAATCAAAAAAGTCTATCCCGATTCAACGATATTCGTTCCCAACGCTGTTCACCTTGAAATTATCAATCCTGCCGCCGGTGGTCTCGAGTCTCTTCGAAATAGTTATTATTTAGCATTAACCAACAAGGATGTGGTTCTAGCTGGCAGTTTTACTTTGGACTCTCCCGAATATCTCGAGTATTTAACGTTGACTAATCGCGGCGATGGTGGAAAAATTATCGGAGCTGGCGAAGCCGCCGCTATCGTTCATGTCAAGCATAATCCGGGAAGCTTATTGGCGAGTAACAATTTACGAGACATTCTTTTCTATGTACGCAAATATTCAATAACCCACATAACTACCGAGGTTATTTTGCTCGAGGCCCTTCGACAGGGTATTATTAATGAAAATATGGGAGAAAAAATATGGCAAAAAATGCTTGCTTGCCACCGAACATTGCCATTTAAGACATTCAAAGAATCAATCGAAAATAGCATTAAACATGTCTAAATAATCATTGATAAGGCGCATTACCTTTTTATGAAAAAGAGCGGGCATCAACTTCCCACTCTTTTTTGTCCTCGACTTTATTTTATAGTTTGTTATAATAGACACATATTTGACGTCACAAAATGATTACTTTACATAGTAAACGGTCTGAACGGCCGTAGGAGAAAAACCCGTGGATATTTTTAAGAAATGTTCTGATTACACGACTGCCGATGATGCCCGCTCTTTAGGCATCTATCCTTACTTTCATGCCTTAGAAACCAAGCAAGGCCCGGAAGTCATGATGGAAGGCCGTCGTGAGATTATGATTGGCTCCAATAGTTACTTAGGTCTTACGGGTGATCCTCGCGTCATTAAAGCAGGCGTCAAAGCTCTTGAGGAGTTTGGCTCCGGCGTATCGGGTTCCCGTTTCCTGAATGGAACGACCACCTTACATATGACGTTAGAAAAAGAACTAGCCGCCTTCTTACAAAAAGAAGCAGTAGTTACTTTCTCGACGGGTTTCCAAACGAACTTAGGCATTATTTCCGGCATCGCCGGCCATGATGACATTATCTTCAGTGACCGTGAAAACCATGCGTCCATTTATGATGGGGCTAAACTCAGTTATGCGACCATGGTCCGTTATGACCATAACGACATGAAACAATTAGAAGAACTCTTACAGAAAGCGAGTCCTAATAAAGGACGTCTTATTATCACCGACGGCGTCTTCTCGATGAGCGGCGATATTTGTAACTTGCCGGAGATCGTAAGACTAGCGAAACAATATGGTGCCCGCGTCATGGTCGATGATGCCCACGCCTTAGGCGTGCTCGGTGCTCACGGTAGAGGCACTGCTGAATACTTTGGTTTAGAAAAAGAAGTCGACATCATCATGGGTACTTTTTCTAAGTCTCTTGCCAGCATTGGTGGCTATATGGCCGCAGACCATAAAGTGATTGACTATATCCGACATAAATCTCGTCCCTTTATCTTTAGCGCAGCGCTCACGCCGGCGAATGCCGCCTGCGCGTTAGAAGCGCTCCACATCTTGGAGAAAGAACCGGAACGTGTCCAAGCTCTTTTAGCCATCGCGGAATACGCTCGGCAGAAGTTTGAACATAATGGGTTACCGATTGTCCATAAGTCTATTGTTCCTATCATCCCGATCTATACTTATGGAGAATTACGCACTTTAGTGGCCTGTAAGCTCTTATTTGAACGTGGGGTCTATGTCAACTCGGTTTTACCTCCTGCCGCCCCAGAAGGCCAATGCTTGATTAGAACGAGCTATATGGCTACACATACAAAAGCCCAAATTGATGAAGCGGTAGCCATCATTGGCGATGTGTTAAATCATCTCCCGACGGATGAGACCGAAGTCAGGGCTTTGCTGGCCAAACATCATGGCTAAAAAAGTAGTGGTTGTCTCCGGAGCTTCCTCCGGCATTGGTTTATCGATTGCGAACTTATTAACCCAAAAGGGTTATGTTGTTTATGGATTGGCCAGAAGAACGCCTCAAGGAAAGCATGAGTTTTCTTTTATCTCTACGGACGTGACGGATGATGCTGCTATTCACCAAGCGGTGGCGACGATCTTAGAAAAAGAAAAAAGAGTAGATGCGCTTATTAACTGTGCCGGCATGGGCATCAGTGGTGCGGTTGAATATACTTCTAAAGAAGAATTCCAAAAAATATTTGATGTGAATGTCTATGGCACATTTGCTTTAACTAAGGCCTTGATTCCTGCATTACGGGAAACCAAAGGCATGATTATCAACATTGGATCAGTCGCCGGAGTCCTTACGATTCCCTTCCAAACTTTTTATTCGATGACAAAAGTTGCTGTTTCAACTTTTTCAGAGGGACTACGGATGGAACTGAAACCCTTTGGTGTGCGCGTCGTTACCGTGCTTGGAGACACCAAGACGGGGTTTACTGCGGCAAGAGAAAAGCAGCAGACCACGGATCCGGGTTATGCCAAACGGCTTGAAAAATCAGTCAAGATGATGGAGCACGATGAAGAGCATGGAAAAGACCCGATTACGGTTGCGAAAGTTTGCGCGCGGCTATTAAAGAAAAAGCACCCTCCTGTTGCGGTTACGGTTGGTTTCAAATATAAATTATTCGTCTTCCTAAAAAGACTTTTGCCATCGCGTTTAGTCAACACAATTCTTTTCGTGATGTACGGAAAATAAGTTCAAGGTTGATATTCTTGACAGTTTTCCTTTCATTTCCAAGTTATTACATCCTAATCTCAGGTAAACAAACTTATGCTCGTTTTTTTGCCGTACCGTCGTTAAAGAACACGAATCAGTTTGGTTTGTTTGGTGTTTTTTCATCAATAATGAAACAGACAAAAATAGCATAAACAGCATATTCATAGTGATTTTTACCTCCAATCCCGCTATATTTAAGTTAAGTTAAATTACAGATAACACGCAAACATAATTTTGTACAAATGTATTGTTTTCTAAGAAGAAATCGGCTTTAGTAGCCACATTTCGTTGGGTATCAAAGCCAGATGATTTCTTAAGAAAGGAATTTATCAACTCATACACTATGATCATAAAAAACAATGAAATCTACAAGCAATCGATAACTTATTTACAACAAGCCCTAAGAAACCCTAATGCCCAATTTAGAGAGGGACAGTATGAAGCAATAGAGGCTGTCTTTACTAATAAAAGATCTCTTGTCGTTCAAAAAACGGGATGGGGTAAATCGTTTGTCTATTTCATCAGTACAAAAATCAACAGAAATAAAGGAAAAGGCATTAGCATTGTTATTTCACCTTTATTAGTCCTCATCGAAAATCAGATAGAAGCTGCCGAAAAAATGGGGCTTAAATGTGAGGCTATCTATTCGAGCAATAGAGAATCCCATGGTGAAATCATCGAGCGGATGAAACAAAATCGAATTGATATACTATTTACGACTCCAGAAAGTTTATTCAATGTTATACGAGAGCACCTCAGCGGCATAAATTTAGGCATGTTTATTATTGACGAAGCACATTGT
>JAPLKQ010000087.1 GCA_026387995.1 Bacillota bacterium | reverse complement strand
CGCACACGCTAATTTCGGTCCTGGTTTCGCTTCGCCGGCCGGCAACTCCATCTTTACGACCTTCGCGATCTTTTTACTCACGTGACACACCTCCTGTTATTGTGTATTTGACGTGCTGTGGTCAGAGGACTAATCGTTGTCCTTCCACTAAGCATAGCTTAGGCAATTCGTCAGTTAAACTTTCGAAAAGCCACTGCGGGGTTATTATACACAAAGCGGATGCCGTAATCAAGAAAAATTTATAATTTTTACGCACATGCGAGAGCTCGCGTGAGGATTCGGCCCACGGTAAATTTGCAAACGAATTAGCGAGAATGAGTGTTAATGAATTCAATATTTTTAAAAACCAATGGCTTTTTGCATTATTATTTCTTTCAAGAAGATTTATTTGAGTATACTAGCAACGAGTGCTTTGTCATGCCATGGAAATATAAAAATAGGAAGTCGGGAAATGCTTGTCAAGACATCAAAGGCAGACAATGAGAAAGCAGGCATACCTTCTTTCCAAATAGTGTCATCAAAACACTCAAGGACATTTGTGTTCTTTAGAGTATTTTTAGTAAGGTGATCATTGTAAAACGTGGTACCACACGCAACAGAAATCTCAATCAAAACGGAGTGATTGGCTAATTGCAAAATGCATGAACCAATAGTTTTTTGCTGGCAATTTTATACAATATCAATGCAATTCAGACTAATTAGAATTGTTTTTTAAGAAGCATCAAAGAATTGAAAATTAATAAGATAGATACTCCCACATCGGCGAGAATTGCCACCCACATTTGTTCGAGTCCAAAAGCCGCTAAAACCAACACCGCTGTTTTTATTAGAAGCGCAAAGGCAATGTTGAAAATAGCGCGTCTGCGGGCTAGGTGAGCAATGTCAATTGCATCAACAACTTTCATCGGATCGTCGTTCATAATGACCACGTCGGCATTCTCGACTGCCAAATCGCTGCCAATGCCGCCCATGGCGATTCCGACATCTGCCCGAACGATGCTTGGGGCATCATTGACGCCGTCTCCGACGAAAGCAACGGCCCCCTTGCGTTTCATCATTTCTATTTCTAGACGCGAGAGTTTGTCCTGGGGCATCAGTTCGTAATACGTCTGATCAACATTCAATTGATAGGCGACATATTCAGCATTCGCTTGGTGGTCTCCGGTCAGCATGATTGTGCTTATGCCACGACCTCGGAGTTCGGTAATAAGGTTCCGTGAATTCTTTTTTACTTCGTCATTTAGCACAATGAAACCTTTATAGACCCCGTCAATCGCGAGATGGATGATGTTTCCAATGTCCGTGGACGCTAAGAAATATATATTGTTTTCGATTAAAAGCGTCTCGTTACCGAGAACGATTAAATGACCGCCATATTTAGCGGTAATGCCCATGCCCAATATTTCCGTGAAATCAGTGACGCCAGAAGTATCGGGTTTAATACCAAAAGAAGAAACCACGGCCTTGGCAATGGGATGTGAGGATAAACTCTCGACGGCAACGATGGTTTTGATGAATTCATCGTTATCGATGTCGGTCGGTTTAATTTTCTCGACGGCAAACGTTCCTTTCGTAATTGTTCCGGTTTTATCGAACATTAAGGATTCGATATCGCAGAGACGGTCCAAAAAGTTGGCGCCCTTAATGATGATTCCGTGTTTGCTGGCAAGACCTAAGCCCGCAAAATAGGTTAAAGGAACGCTAATAATGATGGCACACGGACAAGAAATCACTAAGAAAATGAGCGCGCGATAGAGATACTCACTCCACTGCCCCGTAAATAATGGCGGCACAATCGCGAGAATCAGCGCTAATAAGAAGACAATTGGCGTATAGATTTTGGAAAAACGCGTGATGAATTTTTCGGCTTTGGCTTTTCGATCTCCATTATTAGTGACTAGATCAAGAATCTTGCTCATCGCGCTATCTTGGAATTTTTTGGTGACAATCAGTGTCAAAGTGCCGCTTTTCAAGATGCTACCGCTAAAAACGGTTGAATCCGCCTTAACCACGACTGGCATAGGCTCACCGGTTAAGGACGATACATCCAAAAACCCCTCACCACTAAGCACTTGTCCGTCAACGGGGACAACTTCGCCGACTTTAACAAGAATCGTGTCATCGACATCAAGTTCAGTAGGCGATACCAACTTGATTTGCCCATCTTTGTAAAGGTTGGCGGTGTCTGGGCGCAAATCGATGGCTGCCATTATTGAGTTGCGGCTCTTATTAATTGCGATATCTTCAAGAATTTCGCCAATTTGATAGAGTAAAATGACGAGCACTGCTTCGGAATATTGGCCAATCGCAAAAGCGCCAATAGTCGCCACGCTCATTAAGGCGTTTTCATCGAAGATCTCCTCGAGCGAAATAATGTTTTTAATCGCTTGCCAAATAATGTCATAAGAAACCACTAAATAGGCAATTCCAAAAATCACGATTTGAACCATGAAATCTAGCGGAACAAAGATAGCGACCGCAAGCAAAACGGCGGAAATAAAGATACGGATGGAAATCCATTGTATTCGTTTTGAAAAAATGGGCGCTTTAGAGCGCAACGCGCCATCACGAGAGACCGTTACTTCTTTATTTTGCTTGTGAATTCTTTTTTGCAATTCGGCTTCTGTCATTGAATCATCTTTGTAAGTAACATAAAGTTTTCCCGAGGCAAAATCAACGTGTGCATCGGAGATTTTCTTATCTTTTATTAAACAGGTTTCGATCTCAGCAGCGCATGTAGCGCAATCAAGACCAGAAAGATTGTATTTCATCGCCATAATCGTTACTTCTCGGTCACGTGATCGTAGACGACTTGGATGATCTCCCGCACGTGCTCGTCGCTTAAGAAATAGACAACGCGCGTGCCATCTTTTCGGTAATTGACAAGATTATTGTCCCGTAGGACTTTGAGTTGATGCGAGACCAAAGACTGCGAAGCATCGGCAATTTCTTGGATTTCCGAGACATTTTTTTCGCCATCGATTAAGGTATAGAGAATTTTCAGCCGAGTATAATCGCTGGCTACGTTCAATAGCTTTTCCATCGCTTCAAGGGTCTTGGTACTTGGGATAATGCGCTTTTTCATAAGGTCTCCATAATATGAATGCTCATTCATACTTAGTATCTTCATTATATGAATGGCGATTCATATTGTCAAGAATTTTAACGACAAAAAAACCACATATCGCTATGTGGTTTAATGTGTGATTAAACTTTTTCGATTTCGCTGAAGTCGACGTCAACGGAGGTTGCCCGTCCGAAGAAGACGGTTTCGACCTTGACGGTTCCGCTATCCTTATCAATGGATTGGATTTTGCCTTCGGTACCTTCAAGTGGTCCATGGATAACCTTGACAAGGTCGCCCACTTCGTAGCGTTCGTACATACTGCTGTCGATCATGCCCATCCGCTTTAAGACGGGTTCGATTTGTTCGCGGGGAACCGGGAATGGCTTAGTGCCGCCGCCGGACGATCCGACGAATCCGGTAACGCCTGGGGTGTTACGAACCATGTACCAAGCCTCATCGGTCATAATCATTTCAATGAATACATAGCCAGGATAGAGGTTTTTCATTCTGGTTTTGCCAGTCGGGATGCCTTCTTTAAGGACGGCTTCTTCCTGCTCGGCGACGATAATACGGAAGACAAAACTTTGTAAGCCCATCGACTCAACCCGGCGGGTTAAGTTATTGGCCACTTTATTTTCATGGCTGGAATACGTGTTAACCACGTACCATTGTTTTTCGCTTTTTTCCATTGTTTTTCTCCTAGAGTGACTTAAAGACGTTTTCGAGAGCGCCTAAAACGATGGCGGCAAAGGCCGCAATCAAGACAACGACGAAGATGGCGGGCAGTAAGTCTTCGCGCTTGGGCCAACGGACTCTTTTTCCTTCACGGATGACTTCACTGGCGTATTTTCTAAGTGACATAAAGGTTCCTCCTATTTGCTTTCCTTGTGCAACGTCGGTTTGTTGCATTTCGGGCAAAATTTATTAAGTTCCAGACGTACGGTAGAGTCATGACTGCGTTTCGTCGCAGTATAGTTCCGGCTCAAACACTCGGAGCAAATTAAAATGACTTTTGAACGCATATCATCACATCCTTTATATATCATCTAGCGTGTAAAATATACCATATGAAAAATGACCTGTCAAACTATATTAATAGTTTACCCCGTCCGTAGGACAAACCCGATTTTGCGGAAAGGTTTTTGATACTCGTTGACATAAATGCGATAATGAATAAAAAGTGACTTATTTATAAGACTCCGTTAGAGCGAGGTAACCGCGCATGGGATTCACAAACCAGAAATCACGGCCAGCTAAATACATCAAGACGGCTTTGCCTCTCGTGGCCATGGTGTTTTCTTCCATCGCTCTATTTTAATGCTCAGAGCCTTATGTTTTCGTCCTGGCGGATGGCATTTACGACCTGACTTTTTATAATAAAACCGATGATAGCGATATTTTCACGGTCGATCCAGAGGCAACCTTTACCATCGCAACCGTGGATGAGGAACCGCCGGCGTCGGTGGCTCATTGTATCAAGGATTATACGAATTCCCAAGGCGAAAAATTCAAAACTTGGCATACTTTCGTTTTC
>JAPLKQ010000060.1:848-10563 GCA_026387995.1 Bacillota bacterium | reverse complement strand
TGCCGAAAATCATTTAAGCCCGACGTGATTTGCTCGTAGATTTCGTAGATAAAATGACGGTGTATGGAGGCCGGAACGCGAATAGCATCTAACGCCTTATTTAAATCCTCTTCACTAATCGTTTTGATTTCAATCATAATGAACCTCCTTATATATGATACCTTTTTCCTTACACAAGAGGCGTAATTCTTCTTGTAAGACAGGATCCGCATTAGGCCGAACGTGAATGGCACGCAGCATCGGCGCATACAACGAGTCGTTCAAAAGAACAGACTGATCCACGATGAGAACATGCTCGCCTTTTTTACCAACCATAACGCTTTTCAATTTTTCAATCAGCGATGTTTCAAGAAGAGAAAGATCTATTGATAAACTTCGCACGGATAAACAAGGATAAAAATTAGCCACTAAAGCATGGTAGGTTTCTTCGTTAAGTTTGGTGAAATCGTACTCGGCAAAAAAAGGTGTATTATCATTGGGAATAGCGTCCATCAAAACCAATTTACGATATTCTTTGAGATCAGATTCGACTTTCAATTTCACGTCACTTTTAACAGGAATTTTCGTGTCGAGAAGGATTTTGTCAAAGGGAAGAACATCATCATAAATTGCTTCAAGTAAACGGTAATGGCGGAGATTTCTTTCATCCATATAAACCATTGTATTGCCAGGTAAAAACAACGGAACGAACAGCCAATCTTTCTTGGCAAGAATTGCTTGATAGACAACCTTATCGTCATCGCTGAACAGATTCATGAAGTTTTGCAGTTTTTTATTCACGGTTTTCCTCTAAATCAATATTTGCTTTATCTCGCCTGTTAAGACGGATAACAAATAACATTTTATATTTAATTTCGTTTGCGAACCAATATATTTTTTGTAAACGTCAACTTGATGAAGATAACTAGGATCTTGGATATTCTTTAGTTTGTAGTCAACGATATCAATATGGTCCGAATATATCAATAGTAAGTCGATAATGCCATGAATATCTTGTTCGGCATCATAAAATTGATATTCCTTAAGTACTTTGGCTTCTCCTGCCTTTGAAAACAATAGTGAGCTCAGCGCTTTATCGATAAAATGGCGGTCGCTCAGGTCTTCAATAAAAGTCGTGTCCTTCGAAGAAAAATCAACAATTTCAAGCAATCGGTGAATACGTAATCCAAAACGGATTTTTTCTTCATCAAAATCAGCTATCAACTCTTTGCTCGCACGTTGATGCGGAATAACGGTCGATTGAATATGAAGTTCTGAAAATTTTACTTCGATTTCTTTTTGTTCTTTGACAACTTTTATTAATGAATTTGGTTGATACTTCACTTGGCGGCCAAACTTTGATTCAAAGGCGTATAAATGGAGGAAGTCATAGAAGCTTTTTGCATATTGCATGGAGATAATCTCGTTTTTGTCCAATTCAGGAAGAAGGACAATGATTTTTTCCTGCGCTCTCGTCAAGGCGACATAAAATAAACGGACTCTTTCACTGAGTTCTTCTTGGCGTTCGCGCTCTTTTACGAGGTAGTGATAAATGTTACTTGCTTCACTATCATCAATAATCGGTAAAATAATGCCATACTCATTGCTCGTCAAGAAACTTGAACGAACGTCCTGATTGTTGAACTCGCTGCTCAAACCCGGGTAATAGATAATTCGAAATTCAAGGCCTTTTGATTTATGAATGCTCATCAATCGGACGCAATCGCCCGGATCTTCGCTGATAGAAGAATTGAACGGAACTTGATATGCTTGCAAGTCATCAAAATACTTTACGTAACTCTCTAAGCCATAGCCAATCGTTTCCATCATTTTTGATGTTTCGATGAAGTTTTCGATTTTGTGAATATTGGCCATGACATTCCCAACAAGAACCAGATTTTCGAATATTTGAAATTCGTCGACCAAAGCCGACAATATTTCGCTTAAAGGGTAATTCTTGATTTTATTGGTAAGATTAATAATCTTCTCCATTAAGGGCTGTTGTAAATAATCTTCAGTGGTCACGATATCAAAGATTTTTTGATCCGAATGCCGGCATAAAAAACTGCGGGCAACACTAACGAAAGCATGATTAAATGTGCTGTCATAAGTTCCATTTGTGACAGCAAGCATTAGTCGCAAAAGGTTTTGAAATACAAGCAACACATCGGAGTTTGCGAGATCATCGTCTTTTTCAACTTTCAATGGAATTCCAAGACGAGAAAATATTTTAATGTAATTATCAAACTTAGTTTTTCGATCGATGAGAATTGCAAAATCATGAAAAGATGCGGGTTTTAACTTTTTGGAATCGCTGTCAAAAACCGGATATTCACCATTTATCTTTGTAATGATGTCCGCCGCTATCAATTCGACTTCCATGTCCGTTTTATCTTTTCCTTCATCTATCACATAGCGCAAACATTCAATATGGTTGTCTTTCGAGTTGGTTCCAGAAGTAGAAAAATCAAGGTTCCCAACTTCAATAATATGGCTTGTTGAATAATCGGCTCCACCAACTTTTCGAGTCATTAATTGCGAGAACAAGAAATTGATGTCCTCGATGATTTCACATCGGCTACGGAAGTTTTTGTTGAGATCGATTTTTTCGCCGCCATGGTGTTTGCTATATTCTTCGTATTTGTCAGAAAAAATCTGGCTATTGGCATTTCTAAAACGGTAAATGGACTGTTTGATATCTCCAACCATAAATACATTATCATTCGCGATATAGGAGATGAAAGCCTCTTGAATGTCACTCGTATCCTGATATTCATCAATCATGATGTATTTCAAATGATTTCTAATTTCTTGGCCAGCAATCGTTTTCGAGACGATTTGAAGCGCCATCTTGGCGATATCATTAAAAGTGAAGACATCATGTTCATGTTTGAAGTCATCAAGTTTGGAATTCATTTCTTTCAAAATATCCAGCAAAACCGATACAATTGGTTTCGTTTCAATGAATCTCGAAACAATTTGTTCTTGCGTGCCTAAGGCGGCAAAAAACGAAAATTTTTCGACGCCTTTTTTTAACATTGCATGGAGTATTTTATCTTCATCCGAAAGGCCTTTGGAAGTTGGAAATTGGAAATTCATTAAAGCAGAATGGAAGCTTGAATAATCGACGGCATTAATGATAGGAAGGAAGGCATCGCTCACCTGCGCGGACATTAGAGGATCTTCAAAACCAAGCGCTTTTTCGACTATCTCAACGCAAATCCGTTTAACATAATCGACAAACTCGCTAATGTTCTCAGAGACTCTGTTTTCTTGATAATGACTATCGAGATAGGTTTCAAAAAATAGCTTTTTATCAATTTTTAGGTCACCGAGTAAATCAATTCTTAAAAGATATTCTTTGATGTCATCATCTTGGCGGATTACATACTTTGAAATGACATTTAAAAACGCAGAATCCTTTTTTTGATATCTTTCGGCAAATATTTCTTCAATTATTTGACGCTTTTTAATCGTGATAATGCTTTCATCGATGATCGAAACCTCTCGGCTGATATTCAGCAAAAAATGATATCTCTTCACAAGGGATAAAGCATAAGCATCAAAGGTCGATATGTCACTCGTTTCAATCTGACTGGCAAGATAAGAAAGGGCCGGTGTCTCAGAGACTCTTTTTCGGATTCTGTTTTTCATTTCGAAGGCTGCCGCATTCGTGAACGTCAAGACGAGAAGTTCATTGAGTTTCGTGCCCTTCAAAAGTAGCTGAAAGACTCTTTCGGTCAAAACTGCCGTTTTGCCACTTCCGGCGCCAGCGCTGACGATAAAATTGTTACCTGAAGCGTTAATGGCTTCGGTTTGTTCTCTAGTCCACTTCGCCACTGGTGTTAGCCTCCTTAGTTCGTAAGGAAATAATATCGTCGTCTGTTCGGAAACAGACATCGCGGAAAGAACAATATTTACAAGGCGTGTCGAGATTATCAATTTTTTTGGGATTTATCTTGAAATCGTTTTTCCGAATAAGCGCATCCGCTTCCAACACCTTGTTCTTTGCCTCTTCTTTTAATTGTTCAAAAACTTTGGGTGAGGCGACTTTGGATGTTTTATAAAATGCGTTATCTTTAGTAACCCGGATCGTCTTAATGAATCGAGAGGCAGCGTATCCGCTGTCAAAAGTCCGAAGTTTAATAGTGTCATCAGTGGAGAGGCCGCCAAGTTTCAATTGGTCATAATAAAACTTTTCGGCGTCACTGCCGCTGGGACGAACGAGCTTATTCGGAATTATTTTTTGTATATATAAGCCGATAATTTCTTTATCTTTTAGTTTTTCGTCATTCCCTGCCAATAATGCATAATTAGGTAATTGGAGCGAATATCCACACTTGATCAAACTCGAATTAAACTCCTCGTTTCCCGTTTTATAATCGATTAAACTAATAAACTGTTGCGTCGAGTCTCCTGAAATAATGACTTTATCGAGAGAGCCATTTAACTTCGCGTATTTTGATAGCATGTAAGAAGGACGGTATTCACATAATGCTTGGAGAAAAAGCATATGGTTTTCATGGTCTTCGTTGAATTTGACGACATTTCGTAAATCTTCTTTAAGACGGATGATAATAGCGTTTTCCTTATCGTCAAAATCGATGTGAGATTGTTCCTCATCAAAGACTCGATCAAAGTCGAAATTAGCTCCATATTTTCGTTCTAAGACAGTATGGGCGAGTTTCCCAAATTTGGTGTAAAAATTATCTTCAAAGGGATCAAGGCGCAAAACATTTTCCATGTAATATTTAAATTGACATTGATAAAAGGTTTTCACGCTCGAGTATGAATATTTAATTAAATCATCGGGTTTAAAGGCGGTCACCGGATAAAAATGGTGATCAAATACGCAATAAGGAGGATTGAGCTGTTTTTTAAAAGACGCGAGCTCTGGATGGATCGATTGATATTGTTTGAGACTATCCAAAAAGGAAGCTAGTCGAATCGCTGACCATTGATTGCCATAATCAATCGCAGAGGACGGAGAAGCCACTACTTCCATTCCAAGACGGTCGATTAAAGGTGATTTGTAATGAATATTTGACAGTGATTTGTCTTTGTAGGAAAGAAAGATTCGTACAGGTGAATACAGGAAATTGATTAAAACGTTTTCATTGATTTCGTTCACTTGGGTCGAGGTTAAGCGTCCAAGATTGGCTTTCCGCGAATCATTTAGGTAGTCAATATCTTTGCTGAAATCAGGAAAGTTACCTTCGTTAAAACCCAGAATAAAAACGGCCGCATTATTGTCGTAAAACACTGAGTCTGAGAAGCGGACTGCATGAGTGAACGAATCGATTGGGAGATAAGTCGATTTCATAATATTTTTATAAAAATCGTAGAGAAGTTCTTTGGACAAGCGAACTGACTTATACCGCGAGACAATATTCGCAATCATTGAAAAGAATTCATCGGCATCGGAAACGTCAAGTTTTTCGAGCGATTCCTCCGCATTACCGCAAACCTTGAGTAACGATAGGAATTGTAAGCCCGTTTTCGTGGTATTTAGTGTGCTTTTGCCGTTAGTAATGAGAGGGACGCCATAAAACTTGGCCATTTTTTGCAACAGGTATTCATACTCATTTGGTGGATTGTAAAAATAGATATCGTCAACCGAAGTTCCCTCACTGATCAATTTTCCAATTTGATTAAAGGCGAAACGGGTTTCTTCTTCGATGGTTTCAAAGTGGGCAACGGCAAGATTTTTCTTGTCATATTCCATCGGATATATTTCATAATTCATCCCGAGTCTCTTCAACACGGAAATGAGCTCGCAGTCTTCCTTGGGATATCCATATACAATAATTTTCCGGTTAGCAATTCCCTTTGAGAAATACTTGTCGAAAATGAGTAGATTTTCTCTTTCTAGCGTGGTTTTAATATCTTGAAGTTTCGCGATAGACTCATCCTTTGATGTTTCCGTGGGTAAAAAGTAGAGATTGTCGAGAAAAATCCGAGCGGTTTCATATTTGATGTTTTCTTCCTTCATAAGAAAAACAATGGCCCGGTCGTCATAATCAAAAAAGGCCGCTTTCAGCAAATCTTCTTTGGAATATAGTTTTATATCGGCAAACGGATGCTTGGCGCGTTCCCGTAAAAAAAAGGCGTGCAAGTAGACTGGCGCGACGATAACGCTATGGTCAATGATGGGCAAGTTCACATCCATGATGATGACCTCGACATACCACATAATTATAGTCCGAAATTGGCCTAAAAAAAAGATGGTTACTAACCATCTTTAATTTTGCTTTAGGAAAAGACAAGCATTTTTACTTGAACATTCTTGTGGCCGCCACCGCTTTTTTCCAACCCTCGTAGCGACGTGCGACTTCGCTCTTTCCCATTTTGGGTTTATAAATCGCTTTATAGGAATGAATTTGTTTAATCTCTTCGCAATCTTTCCAGTAGCCCATGCAAAGTCCTGAGAGATAAGCAACGCCCAGCGCTGTCGTTTCGAGGCACTGTGGGAGTTTTAATTCGGCATCCAGGATATCCGCTTGGAATTGCATCAAGTATCCATTGGCCGTCGCGCCGCCGTCCACTTTCAATGCTTTCAATTCGAGATGGGCTTCCTTAATCATGACTTCAATGACATCTTTGCTTTGATAGGCAATGGATTCTAGGGTGGCACGGACAATATGATATTTCGTCGTTGCCCTCGTTAATCCAAAAATGGCGCCCCGAGCTTCACTATCCCAATACGGCGTTCCTAACCCGACAAAGGCCGGAACGACATAAACGCCTTCGCTATCTTTGACTTCGTTCGCCGAACGTTCGCTGTCGGCTGCCGTTTGAATGAGTTTCATTTGATCTCTTAACCATTGCACGGCGGCGCCGCCGACAAAAACAGAGCCTTCCAATGCATAGGTGACTTTACCGTCAATCTCCCAGGCAACCGTCGTGAGTAACCCATTTTGCGAAAGGACAGGTTTATCTCCAATGTTCATGAGCATAAAACATCCGGTGCCATAAGTATTTTTAAGTTCTCCGCAATTAAAGCAGGTTTGCCCGAATAACGCCGCTTGCTGATCTCCGGCAATGCCGCAGACGGGGATTGCTGGTTTAAAAAACTTGGCCTCGCCGAATTTGTGAGACGATGGTTTGACGCTGGGCATCATGATTTTAGGGATATTAAACAATTTTAACAAGTCTTCGTCCCATTTCATTTCAAAAATGTTAAACAGCATGGTCCGGGATGCGTTGCTGACATCCGTGGCATGGACTTCGCCTTTCGTGAGTTTGTAAAGAACCCAAGAGTCAATCGTTCCGAACATCAGTTCGCCCTTTTCGGCGCGTTCCTGACCCTTGATTTCATCGAGGATAAAACGAATTTTCGAGGCAGAAAAATATGGATTCAAAAGCAGTCCGGTCTTTTCATGAATCATTTTCTTGTGGCTTTCAACGCGGTCGCAGATTGCCAACGATTGACGGCTTTGCCAAACGATGGCGTTATAAACCGGCAACCCCGTTTCTTTCTCCCAGATGACGGTCGTTTCCCGTTGGTTGGTTATTCCGATGGAATCAATGTTTTTCATCGTCAGGTTTGATTTTACCAAAACCTCGTTGATGACATTGATCACACTAACCCAGATTTCTAAGGCATCTTGTTCTACCCAACCCGAGTGCGGGTATAAACAAGTAATATCGGCAACGGCTTGAAACCGATTTACGCCGTGTTTGTCGAAAAGAATGGCACGGGTCGAAGTGGTCCCTTGGTCAATCGAGAGAATGTACTTATCCATTATTTTTCTCCTTTTCGGAATATCTATTTAAATTATACGCCAGTTTTTTTAGCGCGACGATACTTCTTAATGCGCTCTTTTTCGCTCTCAGGATGGCTTTGTTGATTGTCCAATCATCTAAAACGTTATTTGCCAAATATACTTCTGTTTCATTGGGATAACGGACAAAACACTCGCATAATAACCATGCTATGGCCATTTTGACATAATAATGGGCATCGGGTTTCACGATTTTGAAGATATCGTTAACCTTGTCTTTTTGAATGAAATTATCTAAAAAATGAATGTAAGCAAAACGTCGCTCAAATGGTGCTTTGGATTTTGCGTATTGCTTAATTTTCCGTAGCCCCAATCCGTAGTCCTTCGTTGAAAAAGAACTGGCCAACGAATCGATGACCATCCAGTTGTCGACACCGGGAAGAAACGCGTTAAGAAATTGGTATTTATCATCAAGGGCATCATTGCTTTGCATGCGACAAAAGCCAATAACGATGTCCATTTCGACGGATTGATGAAAGGGAAGCGTCTTGACATCATCTTTATCTTTGATGATCTTTTTGGCAATCTCATGCAGGTCCGGCATGCGAACGCCTAGCAATGGCGTCTTGGCATTGACGATGGGACCACAAAAAAGAAGATACTTCGGGTCGATTTTTGCTATAAGCATCGACTGCAAACGTGCATATTCCATTGATGGCTACCTCGTTTTCATTATACTGAAAAAGAATGGATCCTAAAATATATTATCGAAAGAGTGTAACTTTCATAGAAATTATTGTATATTTTCAATGGCGTAAGAAAAGATTTTGTCATAAAGGAAACCCTATGAGAATACGTTTGAACCGAAAACCGAATCGCTGGGCGCTTATCGCCTTATTCATAGTCTCGTTTTTCGCTACCATAAAGACCTCCGTCCACAATTCTCCATCTATCGCTCAGAACAATGTGAACTTAGTGGAGGTTTTGCCGAGAGCCTTCGTGGCGGATAGCAGCGCTAATGACGATGCCACTTTGAATTCCCCAGGGATGGATTCGTTCTTGCTGATCGTCGCGATTACCGTTCTTGGATTGACGTCTGTCATTGGTTATTACATTATTACCCGCGGAAAAGGCCCTCACTAGAAATCGCCGAGCATTTTTGTTTACTATGAAAACATCGTCCGCGATGTTTTTTTCTTCTATGTTTATTGAACTTTCATTGTTATAATGAACTTGTATTTTTGTCAGTTTAGCAACATCAAGGTGGAATCATCATGAAACGCCAAGTGCCATGGATTATTGGATTATCATTTGTGTTGATGGCTAGCGGCCTCTCCGCGAGCGTTTTTTATGCTTCGCAAAAAACGATAACTTCCTCCGCCTTATCCACCCAGAACATCGACACCACGATTGATACGGATTCCGAAGTCAACGCCTACTACGCGCCAATTAATGGGCTCTCGGGAGCCGCACTCCAAAGTGGTCTTTACGATATCATCAAGACTTCTTCAAGCATCACCTATGATGAAGCAAAATATGCTATGAAAATTACCGATCGTAATTGGGATTTCTCGTCATTAAGCGCTTCTCAACTTGCCAACTATGATTTGTCCTCGTCAGGAACTGATGATCCTTATCTTTATTTACTTTACGGGCAGTATAATAACTCTGTTTCAACTGCATATAAATGGTCATCCGACCCCACCTATATTTGGAATAAAGAGCATACTTGGGCTAAAAGCCATGGCAATTTTTCCTTTGAAGCTCCCGCCGGAACAGACCTCCATCATTTACGGGCGGCCGACCAAGCCAATAATGACTATCACAGTAATTACGATTTTGGCAATGCCGATAACACAACAGTTACGCCGACGATGAATTACAACGCTATCAATTGTCCCGATGAACGTGGCAATATCTCCGGAAAGCAAGGCTATTTATCTAATAATATCTCGGATAAAGTCTATGAGCCACGTGATGAAGATAAAGGCGATGTGGCACGAATGATTTTC
>JAPLKQ010000060.1:0-735 GCA_026387995.1 Bacillota bacterium | reverse complement strand
TAAGCGACCTTCTTGCGTGGAATGCCGCAGACCCCATTTCCACTTTCGAAATCCGACGGAATAACCTCATCGACCATAACTTTCAAGGCAATAGAAATCCTTATATTGACCATCCGGAATGGGTAAACGCCGTCTATGACCCGTCCTACACTGGCCCCTCGGCCTCCATCCAAAACGGTTCTTCAAGTGTTGGCAGTTATCCAGCCGTAACACTTACCGGCCTGACGATCAATACCTCCTCCGTCACCACTTTTTATCTTCAAAATACTGTTTTTTCGAATAATGGCTTAATAGTCATGGCTAATTATTCGGACGGCACCGTAAAACCAGTCACCGATTATGTTACGAACCCTGCTGCGGAAAGCATTTTATCCACGATTGGTACCCAAATCATCGATGTCGCTTACACTGATGATGGCATCACGCAACATGCTAATTACAACGTCGAAGTCGGTACGACTACGCCTGTACTTGATCATTTATCCCTCAATACCAGTGGCGCGAAAACGACTTTCAGCATCGGCGAAGCCTTCAGTTCCTCTGGATTAGTCGTTGTCGGCGTCTATAATACCGGTAACGAGACCATTCCCAGCGGCAGTTATACGGTCAGCGCTCCCGATATGTATTCACTTGGCAAACATACCGTCCCCGTTTCCTATGGCGGAAAAACCTCAACTTACGAAATATACGTCTCTAATGCAGAAGCCATTGTAGGCGATGGAAGTTTGACTACAG
>JAPLKQ010000157.1:12112-15102 GCA_026387995.1 Bacillota bacterium | reverse complement strand
CTGAAAGTGTCTCGTCGCCTTCGACGCTTGATATCTCACTTTGGCAAATGAGCGATCGTGTCAATGAGGCAAGTTTCAGCGAACTCATCCGAAATGCCCTTCGGTCGAACCCAGATTGGCTGATTGTCGCCGAGTCTCGCGGTAAAGAAATGCTTGATATTTTAAACTCGGCCATGACGGGACATCCGGTTATAACGACGATTCACAGCCAAGATGTGTATTCAGTCCCCTCGCGGATGACGCGGATGGCATTGATGAATGACGAACATTTGAGGTACGATGAGGTTTTCCATGATATCGTCATTCATTTTCCATTTATTGTTTTCCTTGAGAAAAGCAAAGGTAAAAATCATAAAATCGTTCGTAAAATAAAGGCAATCGCTGAATTGTCGAACGAAGAAAAAGAAAAGGTTCATGTCGTCTTCGAAAATAATAACGGAGAGCCCGTTTTTTATCCTTTGCTCGCCGAGACGTGGAATCTCTTAAGTCAAGCAGGATGCGATTTGGATAGAATTGATGTTTTTGCGAAAGGAGCCGTGACCAATGAAAACACTTCTCTATAGCATCATAGCGGTCATGATTGGCGCCATCGCGTGGGCAGGAACGGATAGTTGGTTTATTTCCGGAATCATTTCGGCAATCATTTTTGCCTATTTATTCTTCTACGTCGATAAAATCCTCTCATCGCATCGAATACACATCAAAAAACGGCATGAATGCTATCAGTTCATCAATAGTTTTATCATTGCGATCAGCGTCAAGAAAACAGTAGGGGCGGCCCTTGAAACAATCACAGATCAATTTGGCGGTGCGCTCAAAGAAGAGCTCCAATCCGTGGAGCATCTTGATAGCCTTGACACACTGACCTATTTAAACAAATATTTTTCGTTGCCTCTTTATGATTTATTTCTAAAAATAATCAATTTGTATCTTGAACAAGGGAGGGATATTTTGCTTATGAGCGAACTTTTGATCTACGAAGCACGAAGAATGGAAGAAAACATCAATGTTTTGGACGTGATGGGAAAACGAAAGGCACTTAACTTTTCGATTTTGTGGATAATGACGGCCATCATCATTCTTTTTTGCCGATTTGGGATTCGTGCATTTTATCTTCAAATGCTTAACAGCCCGCTCTTTTTATCAATCCTCGTCGGATTTTTCCTGTTTGCTCTTTTATCGTTTCACCTTATGCTCAGGCAATATGTCGAAATCAGTTGAGGAAACAACATGTTTAACATTAAAAAATACGTTGATAAGTTAGGGCTCAATTATCGCAAAGAAAAGCAAAAAATGATTTTGCTCAATGGCGCAATCCTTATTGCCGGCATTGGGCTATTTATATTCTCATTCAAAACCGTGGTGCTCCTGATTGCGTTGTCGGCATTGGCTCTTGGGAATTATTGGATGGTATTTCAATACCAGAAAAAAATAGAGGAGATGGCCTATCTCCACGAAAAAGAATTTGTGACGGCGTTTGGCATTTTTCAAATATACGTATCTAACCAATACAATGTTTACCAAGCTCTTCAGGAGACTTCAAACTATTTATCGCCGTGGATGAAAGTGATTTTTGAAAAGTTGCTTCGCGGAATCGATGAGGACAAAACGATAACCCCATATATCGCTTTTGCCCATAATTTCCGGCCTTTAATTATTGAACAAGTCATGACGAGCGTTTTTCAAATGGTGGATTCTGGCCATGGCGTGGGCCATCTTGGCCAATTTTCCATTCTTTTCTCACGGTATTCCGATGACCACTTAAAAGACGAGATTCAAAAGCACGACGATCATTTTGAATCGTTGAACCTGCTTCCACTGTTTGGGGCTGGAATCTTAGCCATCGATATTGTGGTCGGCGTCGTCCAAATCATCGGAGGTTTTATCAATGAGCTATAAAATGGGCTTCATTCTTTCTTTGATTTTTGTTTTTCAGATATTTCTCCTGGGTTCCGATATTTTGTGCGTTCAAGTACTTTACAGCCAACTGGATTCGGCAGCCCTCAGCGCCGGTTATATGATTGCCAATGACGCTGGAATAACCCAGACGACCATCGATTTTATCGCAGAGACAACAGGCGGGACCATTAGTTGTACAAAGAATTGTAGCCCACGTTTTGGAGACACCTTAGTTTTCGAAGTAGTGGTTCAATATGATCCGATGATCATGCAATCAAGCCCGATGTCTATCGTCGTGACTCGAAGCACCGTCATTGGATACTACAATTAGAAAGGAGCAATGATGTCTGAACTCAAAGGGCAAATTTTAGGTGTGCTTTTGGTGTTGATGATTTTTGGAAGCATGGCCGTTGCGTTTTCCAACATTTTCCAAAATGCCACGGACGCGGTCAGCAGCCAGGTCCAAGAGAATCTAAACTAACATGCGAAGAGAAGGGCGTCACAGCCCTTTTTTTGTATTCGAGTTATTTTCTTTATTTATTTTTATTTTTTGGTATAATAGGCAAGAAGGAAGGTCCCTCATTATGAACACAATCCAAAAGGTCCAAGAAATCTTCGCAAAGAAAGTCAAAATCGATAAGTTGACTCCGACGGTGGAACTCCGTGAGTTAGGTCTCGACTCCCTCGATTTAGTCGAACTTATGATGGATATTGAAGAAGAATTTAAAATTGAATTTGACAACGACGAAATGGTCGGCTTCAAAACCATTCACGACGTTGTGAAAGCCATCGAAGCAAAAGTAAAAAAATAAACTCACCATCTTGTTGATTTTGAGCATTTACTATGGTAGTATGCTTCTTGCGTCTATCCCAAGATGACATGCCTACTTAGCTCAGTTGGTAGAGCAATCGGCTGTTAACCGATCGGTCGTAGGTTCGAGCCCTACAGTAGGCGCCATTCTGGCCCGTTGGAGAAGCGGCTTAACTCATATGCCTTTCACGCATACATTCATGGGTTCGAATCCCGTACGGGTCACCAGAAAATTCGAGAGAACATTTAGCGAAAGCATGGTGTTCTTTTTTTTATAACT
>JAPLKQ010000157.1:10704-12026 GCA_026387995.1 Bacillota bacterium | reverse complement strand
TTCGAATCGTATTATTCACGGTCACTGTTCTAGGACCGATTTTTACTAATTCTCAAAAAGTCCTTGAAGCCGACGCCGTTTCGATTAATGTCACGGACACTTCGGAAGCTAATGTCCGTTCGTATTACAGCGGTCTCAATAGTTTAAACACTTCACAAAGACAAGGTACTAACTTACTCACCAATTTGAAGCCGATACTTTCAAATGGGCAGACCTCCATTTCATACGCAAATGTTTGGATTTACGGGAAAATCACCGATCGTGACTGGGCGCAATCGCCGATGACGCCGACGGAACTTTCAAATTATACACTCGGAAGCGACAACCCATTTGTTCATTTGTTATATCGAAATGATAATGGGACCGCTACGGCCGCTCATGCTGACGATGACCATAATGCCTATATCAACCGTGAGCATTGCTGGCCTCAATCCTATGGATTCAGCGCCGGAACGCCGCAAGCGCCAGCCGGCACAGACGTTCATCACCTGATGTATGCTGACGCCGTTAACAACTCAACTGGCCATAGTAACTATTTTTATGGTAATTCGACCTTGGCTTCTCCAAACGTCGGGACGGCTGCCAACCACAATAATACCGGCCGTATGGAATCCATTACCTATAACGGCGTTAAGCAGTATATTTATGAACCGCAAGATTCCGACAAAGGGGATATTGCTCGCGCCTGTTTTTATATGGTCGCGCGTTATTCTTCTTATACGAGTACCTATGATCCTTGGCTGACTTTATCCGATAGTCTCAGTGATTATATTACTGTTGCCACCTATTCTTCGACATCGGCGATTGGTTATGGTCTTCGTTCCGTGCTTCTTGAATGGAATGCGCTTGATCCTGTCGATGACTACGAAATCCATCGCAATAACCTGATTTACAATAACGTCCAGCATAACCGCAACCCATTCATTGATTATCCAAGTTGGGTTGATGTCGTGTGGGGGACCGGCGGCGCAGTCGCTAATCCAACGAGCGATACGGTTAAACTTTTTGGCCAATCAGCCACAGCCCCAACGGCTTTGGCCCTTTCGCCTTCAAGTTCGACGATTGCCGTCGGCGGGACAGAGACTCTTCTAGTAACGCCAACGCCCACCAGCGCCAGCAATAGCGTGACCTGGTCCAGCAACAATATGGGCGTGGCAACGGTCACTAGCGGCGTCGTTACCGGCGTTTCCGCAGGTTCAGCGACCATTACCGCGACCTCAACGCTGAATGGCGCAATTACGGCTACTTGCGCGATTACTGCTTCGGCGGCCCCTGTCAAAACCCTTTCTTCGATATCGCTTTCCGGTTCAACATCGACCGCA
>JAPLKQ010000157.1:4598-10601 GCA_026387995.1 Bacillota bacterium | reverse complement strand
GAAAACGCAGTAACCCAATCTGCTTATTACAATGTAAAAGTCACAAATAATGCTGCGAATATCGGAACAACGACCGGAACTGAGTATGTTTCGGCAACTGCGGCGACCGGTTCCATAACGGACTGGGCTGGCGTTGGAACGGGCACCGCCTATGCTGACGGATCGGTCAAACTTGATGATGCCGGCGATTATCTATTTAACGCGAGCATTTGGGCAGCAGATTTGAGCACCAATATATCCAGCATTTCTCTTACTGTGAAAATCAAACAAAATGGCGGAACCAACAACACCACGCCAAACGTAATGACTGTTTTTGCTATTAACGGCAGCGCATCTACGGAAATCGCCAGTGTTTCGCAAACCGCCGGTTTTAACACCACGGCAGCCGATGAAACGTTTTTTATCTCTGGAATATCTGCCTCTGCGACTATCACGGGTATTAAATTAGTCTACACTACGAAAAGTTTAGGAAATTTAGGAGTATATTACGTCAAAGCCACGCCAACCTATGTATCTGCCGCTTCTTACGTTGAGCAAGCAACGGCTTTTGCCAACTATGTCATGGATGGCGTCGGCAGTGGGGCTTCGGGAAGCTGTTCCTCAGTATTTACTGAACTTCAAAGCGAATATAACTATATGGCTTCAGCCTCAAAAACTGAATTCAACGCGAATTCTGATGAACTCTTTGTCAATGCGCGGTTACGGTATAACTACCTTGCGAATTTCTTGGGCCGCCCGAGTGATACCATCGGTGCCTTAGTTTCAAGCGAGGATTCAACGAACGGCGGTTCGTCCCTTGGCCTCATTTTGCTTGTTGCGGTTGTTGGCCTAACCTCAGTTCTCATTTATTCATTTTCCAGCAAAAAACAAGATAAATACGACGCATAAGGACTAACACATTTTCAATATCATTGAACGGTGACATTTTTTCTCCTATTTTTTTTACAATATCTGCAGTCAAAAAAAACCGAAAGTGATATACTAGTTAACGTATTAACTAAAGCAGGTGAATATATGGATATTTTTAGTTCGGTAGGGAGATTACACCTTGAATCGCATAAAGATCTTGAGCAAGCAAAAAAACTCACGGTTCTTGACGAAACAAAAGTAACAAAAGTTTATTTGCCGGCCGTCGCCCCCAATGGCACGGACGCGAACGTCTTGGTGAAAGCGGGCGACCATGTTTTGGTCGGCACGCGCGTCATCGAACGCAAAGACTTCTATGTCCCGATTTACTCGCCGGTTTCCGGCGTGGTCGTCGGCATCGAATCGATCAACCATCCCAATATTGGCCATCCGGTCAAACATTTGGTGATTGCAAGCGACGGGAAAGGCGAGAAATTGCCTAACGCACTCAAAACGATTGACCCCGCGAAAGCCACTAAAGATGAATTGTGTCTAGCCATCAAAGAAGCCGGCATCACCGGTCTCGGCGGCGCCGGATTCCCGACCTTCATCAAATACACGGGTGTCAAAAACATCGACTACATCCTTCTAAACGGCGCGGAATGCGAACCGTACCTGACGACCGACTATCTCGCGATGCAACTCTATACCTCGGAAATG
The DNA here is from genome assembly GCA_026387995.1 of Bacillota bacterium. Classification (GTDB taxonomy): domain Bacteria; phylum Bacillota_I; class Bacilli_A; order RFN20; family CAG-826; genus CALMWE01. The sequence continues at coordinate 9,035 of JAPLKQ010000157.1, read as the reverse complement.
CTCCAAGGCGCAGAACTGCTCCGCTTAGCAAGTGGCGCCAAAGAAGTCGTGATTGCCTTTAAGGTCCATAAAGAAGCGGTGAAGGAAGCCCTTGACGAACACATCGGCCGTTTCCCCTTAATCCGTTATGTCGAAGTCCCGGATGTCTATCCGATGGGCTGGGAAAAATTCCTGATCAAACAAATCTTTAACCGTACCTATGATAAACTGCCATCCCAAGCTGCCATCATCGTCAATAACGTGCAGACCGCGATTGCGGTCAAACGCGCTTTGATCGATGGCGACGTCATTTCGCATCGCCTTGTCAGCGTTAATGGCGACGGCGTCATGCATCCCGGAAACATCCTCGTCCCGATCGGCACGCCCGCGTCTCTCATCATTGAAGCGCTCGGCGGCTATTCGACCGAAGAAGTCTATCTCTTGCCCGGTGGCCCGATGACGGCCAAAGCCGCGGAAGACGATACCTTCCCGATTCAAGCCCCGATGGGTGGATTAACCGTTCTCAAAGGACGTTTCTATCCTGATGAACCGTGCTTACGCTGCGGTGCCTGCACTGCGGTGTGCCCAGCCTTCATCCAACCCGTTGAAATCCAAATTGCCCTTGAGCACAAAGACGAAGAACGGATGACGCAGCTGAATGTCTCGAAATGCGTCGAATGCGGTCTCTGCGCCTTTGTCTGCCCGTCCAAAATCGAAGTTTCCGAAAACATGAAACGCGCGAAACGGTACCTGAAGTTCGTGGCTACCCGTAACGCCGTGAAGAAATAAGGAGGATAGCGAAACATTATGAAATTTCTCGCTAATCCGGGACCCTATATTCGGGGTAAGAAATCGACAGGCCAGATCATGTTTGAGCTCCTCATCGCGCTCGTCGTCGTCTGGATTGCCGCCATCGTCTACAACTTTGTTGCGATCGGCTCCGTCTATGGCGTTAAAGCCATCTTGATGGTCGTCGTCTCCCTTGGCGTCACGGTCTTGGCTGACGTCCTCGTCGCCGCCATCCGCTATAAAGAAAGCAAAGGACCCATCGTCCAATACATTCGGGGCGAAATGGCTCACAACTATAGTGCGATTACTGCCATCATCTTTGCCTTGACGCTCCCAATCGGGACGCCATATTACGTCATCATCGTCGGCGCCTTATTCGCGACCTTGATTGTCAAATACGCCTTCGGCGGCTTTGGCTCGAACATCTTCAACCCGGCGGTCATGGGACGGATTTTCGTTGCCATCGCTTTCTCGGGTTCGATGCTTAATTACATCGGTTCGCCTGCGGGTGTCCCGACGCTCATCAGCGGCGTCACGATCATGACTTCTTTCGCTGGCAACGGCGCAAAATGGTTAACGGACACGCTCCCTTTGATCAATGGAACGCCCCTCTCGATGCTCACGCTCTATTTAGGAACCTATACCGCCGCCCTCGGCGAAGCGTTCACATTACTCATCTTAGCTTTAGGCGTCTTCCTCGCCGTCCGCCGCGTCATCAACTGGCGGACCCCGGTGTTCTATCTTGGCACCGTCGTCCTGACCTCGATCGTGGTGGCCCTCATTACCGGCCTCAACCCGCTTGATTATTCACTCATCGCCGTCGGCATGGGCGGTCTCGCCTTTGGCGCCGTCTTCATGCTGACCGATCCGGTCACCAGCCCGACTTCGCCGTTTGGCAAAGCCTTAATCGGCGTCATCGCCGGCTTCATTACCGTCCTCATCCGTCTTCAAGGCAATCTCCCTGAAGGCGTCATGTATTCGATTGCCATCGTCAACATGATTTGCCCAGTCATCGATAAATTAGCCTATGGCTATACCAACGCCGGCACCCTTAAAAAATGGGGCGTCGTCGCCGCGGTCGCCGTTTGCTCGCTCGGTATTAACGGCGGTCTCTCCGCAGTCAATGCCGCGAACTACAATAACAGCAGCAGTTCGAGCAGCGAAAGCAGTTCTTCATCTTCCTCTTCCTCCGAGCCCGCAGCGACGGTTTTCAAAACCTTGACGGGCAGCGCGACTTCGTCGCCGGATCCGGAAGTCGGCAATATGACCATGACTGTCAGCGTTGACCTCGATAAATATTACAACATCATTGATATTACCTTCCCACAAGCCGCGACCAGCGGTGGCGGATTTGCCAGTAACTGGAACAGCCACTACGCCGCGATTATCCAATACTACAAGACCATTGGGCTCAAGGGCATCATCAACGCGGTCGCCACGCCTCTTGACGCGACCGTCGCGGGCGTGACTGTTTCCTCTGACCGTTTATTCGACGCGCTCAAAAACGCGACTTCCGGCGTATCTGTTTATACCGGTAGCGCCACGTCGCAAGCCGATCCGGAAGTTTCCGCCCAGACCCTCAATGTCGACGTATACGTGGAAAATGCGACCATCTCGACGATTAACGTCTATGGCGGCATTACCACCGGCGGTGGCTTTGCCACGAACTGGAATGGCCATTACGACGCCGTGCTGGCGTATTATCAAGGACTGCCGGTTGCCGACTTCCTCGCTTTATCGGCCACGCCGATTGACGCGACGGTGGCAGGCGTCACCGTCACTTCCGACCGTTTATTTGCCGCTATGCAAAACGCATTAGCGACCTACGGGGGTTAATTTATGAACAAAATGATTAAACTTCCATTATTCCTCAGCATCGTGTGCTTAGTCGCGACCGGGCTATTGGCCACGGCCAACGCGATTACCGCGCCGATCATTTCGCAAAACGCCATCGATAAACAAAACGCTGGCTATTTGACGATGCTCAACCTCAGCAGTTCGACGGGCAAAACGCTCACTCCGGAAACCTTAAGCGAATCGCTGACCACTAAAGGCCTGACCGGCAAAATGGTCGTCACCAATAACAGCGATAGCTCCGTCTATGGCATCGTTTACGATGGCACCGTCACCGGTTTCAAAGGCGACATCGTTTTCCAGATTGGCTTTGTCGGCGGCCTCTATTCCGGCTTTAACTGCATCGCCTCTGAAGAGACCCCCAGCATCGGCCAAGCCAAAGTCTTAAATCAACTCAACGACTATTTAGTCGGCCTAAGCGCCAGCGATGATTTCGCGGCCCAGTCCGCGTTCGTCACCATGACTGCCGGCGCCACCTATACCAAGACCAATCTGGTCATTGCCATCCAAACGGCCGCGACCGATTACTTGGCGAGCGTGTAAGGAGGAACCATCATGAAAATCAAAGAAAAACTCAAGATTGTCACGAGCGGCATCATCCAGGGAAACCCGACGTTCGTCTTATTCATCGGCATGTGCGCGGTCCTCGCCGTCACCAACACCTTCTCTTCGGCGTTTGGCATGGGGCTCGCCGTCATTGCCGTGTTGGTCCTCAGTAACGTCATCATCTCTTTAATCCGTAAACTCGTCCCTGACGATATCCGGATTCCCGTTTACATCGTCGTCATCGCTGTTCTCGTTACGGTCATCCAAATGTTCATGGAGGCCTTTACCGCGGACTTAGCCGCGACCCTTGGCGTCTATTTGCCGCTGGTCGTCGTCAACTGCATCATCCTCGGGCGCGCCGAAGCGTACGCCAACAAGAATACGGTCTTGGATTCGTTCCTTGACGGCATCGGTACCGGACTCGGTTTCTTAGCCGCCGTCAGCGCCGTCTCCATCATCCGCGAAATCGTCGGCACGGGCGCCTTTGGCTTCAAAGACCCGTTCACCAATACCGTGCTTTTCCAAGTACAGTTATTCCCGCAACAATACGCGATTAGCTTATTCGTCCAAAATGCCGGCGCTTTCTTAGTGCTGGGTTTACTAGTCGCCGTCATTAATGCCGTATCGAACAAGATCATCAAAAATCGCGCCCAGAAAGCCGCGGCCAAAAAAGTCGTAGCGGTGGCCACGCAAAGTGAGGTAGGCAAATAATATGAGCGGAATCTTAATTTTGGCCATCAGCGCCATCTTCGTCAATAACGTCATCCTCAGCCGCTTCCTTGGGATTTGCCCCTTACTCGGCGTCAGCAAGAAAACGGACAATGCCATCGGCATGAGCTTCGCGCTCATCTTCGTCGTCGTGTTCTCCGCGTTATTATCCTATGGCTTCTATTACTTGGTCCTCGCGCCTTTAGGCCTTAAATACTTAGCCTTGACGTCCTTTATTCTCATCATCGCCGCCTTCGTCCAGTTCGTCGAGATGTTCCTCAAGAAATACATGGTCGGGCTTTATAAAGCCTTAGGCATTTATCTCCCGCTCATCACCACGAACTGCATCGTCTTACTCGTGGCCCTCGATAACATTTCGAAAGGTTTCAACTTCTTGGAGATGCTGGTTTATTCCATCGCCGTCCCGGTGGGTTACATGATGATCATCGTCGTGTTCTCCGTCATCCGCACGCGCGTAGACGGCAACCATAAACTGCCGACCCCGTTCCGCGGTAACGCCATCGCCTTGATCCTCGCCGCCTTGATGGCCTTAGCCTTTGT
>JAPLKQ010000157.1:1167-4554 GCA_026387995.1 Bacillota bacterium | reverse complement strand
CGTTATTCTTCATCTCATTCTTGTTAAACAAGAAGATGCCGGAACCGGAAGGTTGCCGCGACTTAAAGAAGAATTGTGTCGGCTGTGGCATTACGAGCTGCAGTTCGAATCCGGCCAATCAACCGGCCAAACCGAAAATTGAAGAAAAAGAAGAGGGCAAAAACAATGTTGTATGATATTCTCCTCGCCGTCGGTGTCATGGTCATCCTGGCCATCGCCCTGGGCTTACTCCTCGCCGTCGCTTCAAAATACCTGGAAGTCAAAGTCGATCCCCGCATTGAAGCGGTGACCGCCATGCTCCCGGGCTTTAACTGTGGCGCCTGCGGATGCGCCGGATGCGCCGATATGGCCGCTTCGCTTGTAAAAGGGACTAAGACCGTCATTTCATCCTGCAAGCCCTCTAAACCTGACGCACGGGCCAAAATCAAGGCGTATATGGATAAGACCCCGGGTCTGGACGGCAAGATTACCGAAGTCACGATTTAATATGAATGTCCCGGGATTTGCTTCCTGGGACTTTTTTTCTTGGAAAAGGGACGACAAAAAACTATAATTAAATGAAACGGAGGGGCCACCAAAATGAAGAAATTCTCGCTTCTAAAAAAAACTGCGGATGTCTATGCGTTCTCAGCCCTTCTTTTACTGACCTCGTCCATCCTTGTTTGGACCGATGTTTATAACAAACCGACCGGGACTTTGGTCGCCGACGTGTATGTCCAAGGCGTCAAGATCGACTCCCTGCCTTTGGACGTCGATACCAGTGTCACTTATTTACAATCGGACTATCCGGTTTTTAAAGGCGACATCACCGTCGAAATCACGGACGGGAAAGTTCGCGTCGAAAAAGAAACCTCGCCGCTTCATTACTGCTCGATCCAAGGGTGGGTCGGGGACGCCGGGATGCCCATCATCTGCGCCCCTAACTATTTCATGGTCGTCATCGAGGGGGCCGCATGAGTAACCATTCCCGCATCTTAAAAATCGCGCGTCTCGGGATGTTCCTCGCTTTTGGCGTCATCCTCAACTATGTCGAGACCTTCATCGCCTTGCCGATGATCGCCCCGGGCATCAAGTTGGGTTTGGCCAATACCGTCGGGCTCATCGTTTTATATTACTTTGGCGACAAAGAGTACGTTGCCATCGGTTTTTTACGTATATTGCTGACCGCCTTATTTACCGGTTTCGGTTATAACTTTTTGATTTCCCTGAGTGGCTGGTTCCTCAGCAGTCTCGTGGTGGTCATCCTCAACCGTTTCCAGATCATGTCCATCTTCGGTTTATCGATGGTGAGCGCAGTGACGCATGGCCTCGGCCAGGTGATCATGGTGGCCATCTTGTATGAATCGATCTATATGCTGAACTATTTGCCGATCCTCTGCGCCGCCGGTCTGGTCACCGGCCTCATCGTCGCCTTTATCGCCCGCGAGGCGATGAGTCGGATCGTCATTCCGGAATAGTAGGCAAACATGTTTAAAATAAAGAATTTCCTCAGCCCCAAAGAAATCATCGTCCTGACCGTGAGCGTCATCATCTCCGGGGTTTTGGCGTCTTCGATATGGTGGTACCAAGCCCCGAACCCGGACGCCGGAAAATATGAATACTACGGCTATAACATGCTGGTCCATACCGCCACCGGCGGGGACGTCACGCCGTTTCATACCACCTATGAAGTCATCTATGATAAAACCCGACCGGCGAGAGAAAAAGCGCAAGTGCAGGGAACGTCCCGTATCTCCACAAACTCTTTGACCGCGTCAATCTTTATTATATCGATGACAACAATCCCGATTTAGGCTATATGACCACGGTCAAAGACGTCAACGAAAGCTATGGCAGTCCCGACTTCCTCGAAGTGCCGTTTGATCTCTATAACATCTTATCGATCGGCAAAGAAATGACGATCCTTTCGCATAGCGATTTTAATATGTTCGTCGGCGAATTATCCGATTTTTGGAATGGGTTGATCGACGACTCTGATTACCAAGTCGAATACGAAACGATGGATCCATATTATTATGAACCGTCACGCCTCAAGGTCGAGCGCCTTCAGTCCGTTTTACCGCTCTCCGAAGCGGAAGTGGACGCGGTCCTGGAACTCAAAGAAGAAAATAATAAATACTATGTCCGTTTCAATCAATTCAAAGATGCTGCCTTGGGCGAAATCTCCATCACGCTTGGTGGTATCGGCAAAGGCTACGCTAATGACATTATCTCCAAAAAGCTGACAGATTTAGGTTTAACTCACGGGGCGATTGTCGGCGGGGCATCGAGCAATACCACTCTGGGCGACCGTTACGGCGATACCGTGTGGACTTGGACGTTGGAGTCTCCCTCCGTGCTGTCCGATTATTCGTTTAAAATCATTCGTAATGGCGCGTATGGCATGTCGACTTCCGGTGCCTAGTCCAGATTCCCATCGACGAAAACAGTGACGGCATTCCTGAATATTATGTGCTCCGAAACCACATTATCGATCCTTACACCGGTTATCCTTCGCTGAAGCAGTTGGAAGTGAATATTCTTTCCGAAGATATCTCGGGAGCCCGCCTCGATGCGTTGTCGACGGCTTTGATTTGCATGACCGAAGCGGAAGGGTTGGCTTTCCGGCAGACTTTTCTCGCGGAGGGCTATGAGTTTGAGGCCGCATGGGCGAATGATATCGCGGCCACCGAAACCGTTCCGGCGTACCTTGAAGTCCGTTATACCGAAGGGTACGATCCCTATCTCGAAAAATCGGAAACCACCCATTATCAAATGATAATGGATTAAACCTTTTACATAATGTGAATAATGTCTCATACCCGATTGTTTTTTTTTATTAACTACGTTATTATTACAAATGATAGTGATAATTACTACACAGAAAGGAATTCTCACAAAAATGAAAAAATCCAGCCTAGTCGTCCTCCTTGCCGCTCTTGGAATGCTTGCATCCTGCGCGACCACATCTTCCAGCCTTTCGTCCAGTTCAGAGTCGGAAGCCCCAGTTGAACAAGTCGTCTTATTTGGCATTGGTCATAAAGCCAAATACGCGATTAAGGGTACCGCCCCGGCCGCGACGACAGTCCAAACGGATGTCACCTTCCTTAGCGCTCTTTTCGATTCTGATGGCAAAGTACTCGACGTCAATGTCGATGTCATGCAAGTCAAAGCCGCTGCCGTTGATGCGACTACAGCCTCAATCACCAGCGCCGTCAATGCCGATTCCGATGTCAAATCGAAATGGGAATTAGGCGATGCTTACGGCATGGCCACCGCAGCCACCAAAGGCGAATGGTACGTTCAAGCTGGCGCATGGGAAGACTATGCTGTTGGCAAGACTGCCGCTCAAGTCGCTGCCGGAATCACTGACGAAGCTTTACTCGCTTCCGTCTCGATCACGACTAC
>JAPLKQ010000157.1:0-1138 GCA_026387995.1 Bacillota bacterium | reverse complement strand
CTACCGATTTTGCCTATGCTTTAAGTGAAGCCTGGAGCAATATCTCCGTCATTAAAACCACTGAACCCGAATCCCTCCATGTCGGGCTCGGCATGTACTCCTCTCACGCCACGCTTACGACCACGGTTAGTCTCACTGGCGCCGCCTTCTTGGGCGCTGAAGTGGTCGCTTCCAACGTCGACTGCTTCCAAATCCCGTACCTCTCCACCAACACCGGCACGGTCGAAGTCCCCGTCTATTCATTGACCGTCAAAGATACGAGCAAGCAAGTCGCGAAAGCCGCTTCCTGCATCGTCTCCAAGATTGAACTCGGTGCCCTTTATGGCATGGTCAGCGCTACCCCAGTCTATGGCGAATGGTATCAACAAGCCGCGAACTTAGAAGCCTATGTTCAAGGCAAAACCGTCGCTGAAGCTTTCGTTGGTATTTCTGAAACTGGCGAATTCACCGATCCGACAATCGCGAGTGTCTCGATGACCGTTTCCGATTTCGCGCGTACTTACGCGGAAGCCTACACGGTTTCACAATCCGCGACCCGCTAAACGATAGATACGGAATCCCCGTCCTCACCGACGGGGATTTTTTTATGCCTGGAAAGGCATGCTTTGATATTGAGGCGATTTTTTGGTAAGATGGTTACAGCATTTGGAGGTGCCTATCATGTTAATCGATCAATTAAAACTTGCGAATATAAACGCGTTGAAATCGAAGGACAAAGAAGCCCGCGCGGCCATCTCGGTCGTCCTCAGCAAATACGCGATGGCGGAAATCGAACTGAAGAGTCAGGGGAAGGAAGCCACCGATATCGACTTAGTTGCCATTCTAGGCAAAGTCATTAAAGAACTGGTCGAAGAAAAAGAAGGCTATGAACACGTCGGAAACCTCGCCCGCGTCGAAGGCATCGCCCATCAGGAAAAGATTCTGAAGGCCTTTCTACCGAGCATGCTGAGCGAAGCCGAAATCAAAGCCGAGATCGATAAGCTCGCCGATAAGTCCATCCCGTCGATCATGCGTCATTTCAAAGCCAACTTTAACGGCAAAGTCGATATGGGACTCGTCAATAAGGTCGGACGTTCTGTCCAATAAGAGAATCCTGTTCCTAAAAGCGCCAAAGCCTAAAGTGGCACTGGCGCTTTTC
>JAPLKQ010000181.1 GCA_026387995.1 Bacillota bacterium | reverse complement strand
ATTCCAGATAGGAAAATCAAAACAACCGCCAAAACGAGGATAAAGACCGCGCCAAGCAAGAAATACAGGGCGTTATCCCTTAAGAAGTAATTGAATTGGTCTAATTCATCGATGTAATACATGTTTGCCTCTTAGTCGACGACAAAGGTTTTATGGATTAATTCGCAGTATTCATGCTGGTTTTTATGCATGAGTTTGAGTGTCTTTCTGCTGAGCCTCACGTCCACTGAGTTTAAAGCAATCTTGCTCTCCATGACAACATGGTCATAACCAACGACGGTGTGGGAGAAATCGCCTTTAAAAGTGATGACGCGGTCGCTCGACAGTACAAGGCTTGAACCAAGTGAACGGTACGCGTTATTTTGGATGGTCGCGATTTCCGTGAGCTGCATCGTCACGAGATTGGGATCAATCAAGGCCCCGCCCAGGGATTTATTGTAAGCGGAAGAACCAATGCTGGAACAGACGATCAGACCATTGCCACGGAAGCGTTCAAGCGAACGTCCATCGATGGCAACGTCGCTTGTCATCGTATGAAAAGGATTTTCTAAACGCACTTCGTTAACGGCATAGATTTTCCGCCGTTGATGATCATAATTCAACCCGACCTCGAGGAGCCGGTATTCAAAGGTTTTGGTACTTTCTTTGGTTAAGTCTTCGACGAGGCGTTCGATTTCTTCGCATCCATAGTCACAAAAGAAACCAAGGGTGCCGCTACGGACGCCGACAAACGTGATGTCATCGAGTTTTTTCAGATAATGATGGACGGCACGTAAGAAGGTTCCGTCGCCACCGACAAAAATGACGAGCTCAGGGGTCTTCTCATCATAGATAAAACCACGGGCGACCAATTTGGATTGTAGTTCTGTTTGGACGGCGCAACTATACTCGTCCGTTCTTGAATAGAAGGCAAATCGCATGATGTCACCCCTTTATTAAAAGCTAGCATTATTGTATCATAATATTGTTTTAAAAGGAGATACCCTCATGTCCACTAATATTGAAATCGAAGCCAAGGTCCTTCTATCGAAAGAAGATTTTGAAAAGGTCAGCGATTTTTTGGGTGCCGACAAGTTACGGCGTATCACCCAAACGAACCATTACATCGATAGCAAAGATGAAATCCTCCGCCGTTACGGATTCGGCCTTCGCATCCGCGAAAAAGATGATTTCACCCTTACTTTAAAAGCCCCCTTAGCGGAAGGAACGCTCGAGAAAAACCAATCCATCACCTGGAAAGAATATGAAAACATGCGCCATCGGAAAGTGTTTCCGAACGGCGATATTAAAGAATTTCTGGAAATGCTCGGCATTGATGTTTCCGCATTGATGATCCTAACCTCCTTGACCACCATCCGCATCGTCGCCATTTTCGAAGATGAAGAAATCGTGCTTGACCAAAACTCTTACGACGACACTGTCGACTACGAGCTGGAAGCCGAGAGCACCTCCATCCATTTAGCGGAAACCACTTTAATCAAATTGTGCGCAGCCGCGGAAGTGCCTTATGTCGCCAACAAATTAAGCAAGCACGCTCGGGCGATGAATGCCTTGAAATGTAAATAACACCTTCCAATTAAGACCATTAAAGGACTCGCAAGAGTCCTTTTTTTAAAGAAAAACCCTGATGTATATTGAGCATCAGGGTTATTTGGCTTTGCGTACCGACTTTATTTATGGCTGGCTTGTTGTAGTTTCTGAATGTTCTTTTCGTAGTCAATCTGGTCTTGAGCGTGATCGCATATCGGATAGCGTTCGCAAACCTCGGGTCCACATGAGGAAGCGGCATACCGCTTGGCGGACGGGATGAAAGTACGGATTTCTTCTTCGTTATAGCCCACTTGGATGCGGCGGTCGCTGACCATGATGGGGCGTTTCAAAACCGAAGGATTCTCTTTAATGAATTGGATAATTTGCGAAATCGTCATCGAATCGAGATCAATGTGTTTGGTCTTAATGATTTTGCTGCGTTCAGAGATGATGTCTTCGGTGCCATTTTCGCTTTTGGCGAGGATTTCGCGAAGTTCTTTTTCATCTAGGAGAGACGAGAAAATATTGCGTTCCTCAAACGGAATGGACTGTTCCTCGAACCATTTTTTTACTTTACGGCAGCTACTGCAACTCGGCGATGTATAAATGCGAACCATAGGAACACCTCCCCTATTAAGTGTATTTTACACATATTGACCTCAAATCACAACAGAACCCGCAATATATTTTTTCTTAAAACCGCAATTAATATTTTAATGGCTCGTCATCGTTAAATTGACACTCACAACCATATAAACTATAATTTCTCCATAAATGGAGGCACACTATGCAACGTATTCTCAGTGGAATCAAGCACACCGGTCAATTGACGCTCGGTAATTATATCGGGGCGCTCAAAAATTTTCCAAAATTCCAAGACGAGGGCGAGCCCTTCATTTTCATCGCGGACCTCCATGCTTTAACGTTGCCGATTGAGCCCGAAACCCTACGCACCAACTGCCGCGACCTAGCGGCGTTTTATCTCGCCGCCGGCCTTGACCCAAAAAAGACCACGATGTTCCTTCAAAGCCACGTCTCCGCCCATGCCGAATTGAACGCTATCCTCCAAAATTACTTATATATGGGCGAACTTTCACGGATGACCCAGTTCAAAGAAAAGTCCCTTCAACTCAATGAAAACGCCATCGGCTTAGGCCTTTTTGCCTATCCGGTTTTAATGGCGGCTGATATCCTTTTGTACGACGCCAATATCGTTCCCGTAGGCGAAGACCAAACCCAACACGTCGAGATTGCCCGTGACCTTGTCACCCGCTTCAATAACCGTTATGGCAAAATCTTAACGATGCCCAAAGCCGTCATCACCAAAGTCGGTGCCCGCGTCATGTCGCTCTCAGACCCGACCAAGAAAATGAGCAAGTCCGACCCCAAAGGCGACATCTATCTCAAAGACGACCTCAAGGTCATCCGTAAAAAAATCATGACCGCCGTCACCGATAGCGAAGCCATCGTCAAATACGACCCGGAAAATAAGCCCGGCATCTCTAATTTGCTGGCTATTTATGCCTCTTTGAAAGAAATTTCCGTTGCTGACGCCGAGAAGGAATTCGCCGGCGCCAACTATGGCACCTTCAAAACGAAAGTTGCCGATATCGTCGTCGAAAAAATCGGAGCGCTCCAGGAGCGTTACCACGCCGCTTTAGCTTCCGGCGAAGTCGATAAAGTGCTTGCTGAAGGCGCCCTAAAAGCCGCCAAAGTCGCCAATGTCACGCTCAAACGCGTGCAAACGGCCGTCGGGATTCTTTAACCCATGAACAAAAACAAAAAACGCTATCTCATTGCCTTTGATATGGATGGAACGCTTCTGAACGATAAGAAGACGATTTCCTTTCGCACCCGCCGCTACCTTCATCATCTCGACCGCCAAGGCCATGTCGTGGTCCTCGCGAGCGGCCGTCCCGTCCGTGCTTTACGCCGTTACTACGATGAATTGAACCTACGTTCGCCGATGGTGTGTTATAACGGCGCCTCCATCGAAAACCCACATGACTCTGATTTCCCCGAAAAACACTATAGTTTT
>JAPLKQ010000179.1 GCA_026387995.1 Bacillota bacterium | reverse complement strand
GTCCTCTTCAAGTTCGTCGTCTTCATCGAGCAGTTCCTCTTCGACAAGCATTTCAATCTCTTCAAGCAGTTCATCCCCATCCTCCTCTAGCAGCACTTCCTCGCTTGCAGCCGGATGTTACATAATTTCAGGATCAAGCATTCAGATTTGTCAGACTTCCTACTATACCGACAAAGAGTTAGTAGCAGCCTATATTATTGTTTTTAAAATGCTCCCCGCCAATTTTGTGAGTAGAGACGCAACGTCTACTTGCAGTAAGTATGGCAATAGTTGCCGTGTCACCGGAGGCACTTTTCAGAATCGAGAAGGGTACTTACCGTCGGATCGAAGCTATACGGAGTGCGACATTGGCGGCTCTTCTTATTCCGTTTCTAACCGAGGGGCTTACCGCATCGTATTTTCTATTAGTTCCGGCAAATTAAGCGCCTTTTACACAAATGATCATTATTATAACTACCAAGAATATTTGAAATATTATGGTGGTTGGGGAAGCCTTTTCGGAAGCGACTACGGGGCTTACGCGGCATAAAAATTACCTCTTCTTACAATCCCACTAACTATCCAAAACCATCACCGGCGTGGTGGTTTTTGTTATAAAATAATAGAAAGAGGCGTTTACAAACCCCTCATCCCGGAGGAAAAAACATGATTAGAATTTCACTTGAAGTTCAAACAGCACTCAAACTTCACAAACCAGTCGTTGCTCTTGAGTCAACGATTATCTCACATGGTATGCCTTATCCGAAAAACGTGGCGACTGCGCTTGCGGTGGAAGACGCCATTCGAAAAGAAGGCGCCGTTCCTGCGACCATCGGCATTATCGATGGCGTCGCCGTTATCGGAATGACCCCTCAAGAAATCGAACAATTTGGAAAAACAGGCGGGATTTGCAAGGTTTCCCGTCGCGATTTACCCGTCGTCTATGCGCGCAAGATGTGGGGGGCGACCACGGTTGCCGCGACCATGATCCTTGCTTCGGAAGCGGGTATCGAAGTCTTTGTGACCGGCGGCGTTGGTGGCGTTCATCGCGGCGCAACCACCTCCTTTGATATATCGGCTGACTTACAAGAATTATCGAACACGAACGTGACCGTTATCTGCGCCGGCGTGAAAGCCATTCTTGATTTGCCCTTGACCCTCGAGTATCTCGAGACCTTCGGCGTCCCGGTTCTTGGCTATCAAACTGAAGAACTCGCCGATTTCTATTCACGTCACAGTGGTTTGAAAGTCGATTATGCCGTTTCTTCGCCTCAAGACGCTGCGGCTATTATTAAAGAAAAACGTAAAGCCAACCTCAAAGGTGGCGTTTTAATCGCTAATCCAATTCCTGAAAAATACGCTTTGGATAAAGAAATCGTCGATCTTGCCGCCTTGGTTGACTAGCCGAGAGCTGTAATAAACTACGATAGTTCAAAAAGAAAACGATTTATTATAGACATCGTCCAGAAAAAGTCGATAAAATGTTATTAAGGAGTCACACTATGAAAACTGAATTTTTGCTAGGTGAGACGCTAAAGAAACTCATGTCGACAGAGCCTTTAGACAAGATCACAGTTAAAAGGCTTACAGAAGTATGTGGCATCAATCGGCAGACCTTCTACTATCACTACCGTGACATTTTTGATTTATTGACATGGGTTTATTTGAATGAGTCGATTTCTGGGCTCGAAGAAGCAAAAAGTTGGCGCGAAGCTTTAAGAATGTTCTTTGATTATATTTCCAAGAACTCGAAGTTCACGCAGAACACTTTATCAAGCGCCGGACGTCAGTTATTCATTGAATTCCTCTACAACATGGCCTTTACCGTGCATATGAGCAATCTCTCGCGTCTTGATACTCGTGGCATCCTTACGTCTGAAGAAAAGAAATTTATCGCCAGTTTCTATAGTCCCTCTTTTGTTTTCGTCATCATACGTTGGGTGGATGCGGGAATGAAAGAAAATACTGAAACCTTAATTGACCGGATCGACACCGTTACCGGCCCGTATATCTCGGAAGCCATTGAAAAATTCGCTCGTAAAAAAGCCCCGTTCAAACATGGATAATTTCGAATACGTCGTACCCACCCGGGTGATTTTTGGCCACCAAACTGAACTTAAGGTTGGAGAAATCATCAAAGGCTACGGGTACAAAAAAATACTTATCCATTATGGTCAAGGATCCATCAAAAAAGATGGCCTTCTTGATAAAATCGTTCAATCGCTAAAGACGAATAATATAGAATATATCGAATTAGGCGGCGTTCACCCGAACCCCGATATTGAACTTGTCCGTACCGCGATTAAGTTATGCCATACCGAACATATCGACATGATTTTGGCTGTGGGTGGTGGTTCCGTCATCGACTCTGCTAAATTAACGGCCGCCGGTTTTTATTATGACGGCGATCCTTTTGATATCAGTTTGCATAAATACGTTCCGAAAAAGGTCCTGCCAGTCGGCGTTCTTCTCACGATTTCCGCGGCCGGAAGCGAAACTTCGACCTCCTGCGTCATCACCAATGAAAAAACGAAAACCAAGATGGGATATAATCATCCCCTCAATCGTCCTTTATTCGCGATTATGGATCCCGAGCTTACTTTTACTGTTTCCCCTTATCAGACTGCCTGTGGCATTGTCGATATCATGATGCACACGCTCGAACGTTATTTTAATGAATCAAAAGAACCCGAATTGGCCGATGCTTTGTCCGAAGGGCTTCTCAGAGCAGTGATGGAGGCCGGTACCAAAGTCATGAAGCATCCTAATGACTATGATGCCCGCGCGTGTCTGATGATGGCGGGTTCGCTTTCTCATAACGGCCTTACGAACCTTGGAAAGATGGGCCGGATGCCTGTTCACCAGTTAGAACATGTCGTCAGTGGTTTATATACGGAAGTCGCCCACGGGGCCGGACTTAGCGTTCTTTTCCCAGCATGGGCCTTTTACTATGCCGCACTTGATATTGCAAAATTCGATAAATTCGCCAAAAACGTCATGAATATCCATTTGGAAAAGCCGTCTGATAATGCTAAAATGGGAATAATTCGCTTGAAGGAGTATTTCCATTCACTGGGAATGCCCTTAACTTTCAGTGAATTAGGTATCAAGAATCCAGACATCGAGTGGATGGTCAATAAACTGACCGAAGGTGGTACACGTGTGGTTGATCACCATATCAAACCGCTTGATGCAGAGGTCGCGAAAGCCATATATACTTCCGTCCTCTAGGGAGATTCTATGCGTAAAGAAGATTTGCTCAGTCTATTCGTCTATGGCATTATGATCGTTATCGCCATTTATATTGGATTGATGGTCATTAAGCCGGCTTTTACCAATATCGAAGTCTCTAACGAATATGTTTTTGCCATTGCCTCAATTCTCGCCGGCTTTTTAATCAACGTCGTGCTAGCGGAAATCGGGCACGTCATTGGCGCTTTGCTCGGCGGTTACTCGATTATTTCCGTTAACCTCCTCGGTTTATGCCTCTACAAAAACCAAGGTGAATGGGAAATGGGCATCCGTCCTTACGAAGGATTGACCGGCGAAACCAAGATTATCCCGCATCGTAAAAACGCCAAGCCATTACTTAATTTATGGAGTGGCTTGATTCTTTACGTCATCGAATTTGCCATCGGCATTACGATGTATGTTCTCTTGCCTCAAGACAGTTGGCTCCGTTATTCAGCGGTCATCGTTATTTCCGTCGGCGGCATGCTGATGTTTTATAACGTCATGCCTTTCAAATTAGATACGATGACAGACGGCTATCGTCTTGCCTTGATCACGAAAGGCGTCAACGTTGAAGCCTATAACGAACTCATGCGTATCGATATGGAAACGCATGAAGGCAAAATCCCAACCGACATCAAGACTTTTTCGGAAATCACCAGTTTAACCGCACAAGTCAATTTATACCGTGTCTATGAACTCCTCGGGCAGCGACTCTACGCCCCGGCCGAAGAAATCCTGGACAATATCTTAGCGCAGCCGGGTAAACTCAATGACACGACCAACGGCCGCGTCATGTCGCAAAAGCTTTATGTCATGATCCTCACCAAATCGCACGAAGAAGCGGAAAAGTTCTACAAAGAGAAATTGGACAGCAAACAGAAACACTTCTTAGCCTCCGACTTGTCGATGGAATCCTTACGCGCTTATCTGCTTGTGTCAGGCACCATCGAAGAAAGCCTCAGCGAATGCGTCTATGTTCTGGAACGTAAAGAACGGGCCTTAAAGCGCAGCGTTGAACCCGGCCGGAAAGATATCGAGATTGGATTATTTAATGACGCCCTCCGCCTCGTTAAAGAGAAACATCCTGACTGGGAATGGCCAAAGTAAAGGTTTACTTCAACCCTTAAAACTTGTACTATATTAAAGAATCTCTATAAGATTCACCTATAGGGGAGTAGTGTAATTCTTAAGTCAACAGTCCGGCTTAAAAACCTGGCTTAAGAACCGATTAAGGAACCAGACCTTTAGCACCACGCTAGANNNNTTATTTTTTAAGAAGACCGGCAAGGAGAATCGTTATGTACGAGAAAAAAACAATCCTCGAGATTGAACAAGAATTTGGGACCTCCCGCAAGGGACTAACCAAGGAAGAAGCTGCCAAACGCTTAAAAGCCAACGGCCTCAACGCTTTGCAGGAAGCCAAAAAGAAAACTCTCTTCATGGTGTTTCTCAGTTCTTTTAACGACCCCTCTATTTACATTCTTTTAGCTGCCGCTGGCATTTCCATCGCTTTAGGCGAATGGATCGACTCACTGATTATTTTGGCCGTGGTCTTACTCAACGCCATTGTCGGAACCATTCAAGAAGGCAAAGCCGAAAAGGCCCTTGACGCCCTCAAAAAACTATCCTCGCCAACGACTTTGGTCCGCCGTGATAACGAAATCATGGAGATACGAGCCGAAGAACTCGTGGTGGGCGACGTCGTCATCCTTGAAGAAGGCCGTATTGTCAGTGCCGACCTACGTTTATTTGAAGCCATCAACCTGCGCGCGGACGAGTCCTCGCTTACGGGCGAGTCCTTACCGATAGAGAAGGACGCCAAGATTGTCTATAGCGACGTCGTCCCAACCGCGGACCGCCATAACTGCGTGTTCATGTCTACGCCAGTCGTTTATGGCCGTGGCGAAGGTATTGTCGTTGCCACTGGGATGGATACCGAAATCGGTCACATCGCGACGATCTTGCGAGATACCCAAACTGAAGATACTCCCTTACAAAAACGCTTAGCGGAATTGAGCAAAGTGCTTGGTATTGCCACCGTCATCATCGTGGTTTTACTCTTTATTATTTCCATTCTTCAAAAAGTGGCTTCCGGCGATATGTCGGGCTTCTGGCCTTTCATGGGCAATACCTTCTTTACCGCGATTGCTCTTGCGGTTGCCGCCGTTCCGGAAGGCATGCCGGCCGTGGTGACCATCGTTTTAGCTTTAGGCGTGCAAAAAATGGTCAAAGTCAACACCATCGTCCGTCATCTCCCGAGCGTCGAGACTTTAGGCGCCGTTTCCGTGGTTTGCAGCGATAAGACGGGCACTTTGACACAGAACAAAATGACCATCGTCGAAGTCTATCTGAACGAAAAAACACAAAAAGCCGGTAATGTTGATCGTGGCGAGGTTTCAGAACTCGCGCGCGGGCTCATGCTTTGCAGCAATGCGGAAATTGACGCTGGCATTTATGGAGACCCCACCGAAATCGCCTTAGTCGAATATGCAAAAAAGAACGGGATGTCCAAAACAACGGAAGAACTTAAAACGCCACGCATCGAAGAAATCCCGTTTGACTCCCGCCGCAAGATGATGTCCACGATGCATGTGGTGGACGGCAAAAACCTGATTTATACCAAAGGCGCGATGGATTCCATTTTGCGTCATTCTACGCATATCAAAGTCAACGGAGAAATCCGTCCCTTCACCCCTGCCGATCGTCAACATATCGAGAATGCCAGTTCCGAGATGGCCCTCAGCGCTCTCCGTGTTTTAGCGCTTGCCACCCATGAAACGACAGGAAAAATCGATGAAACCGGATTGGTTTTCATTGGTCTCGTCGGCATGGTGGACCCTGCCCGTCCAGAAGCCAAGCCCGCCGTTAAGGAATTCCATAAAGCCGGCATCACCACCGTGATGATTACCGGGGACCATAGAGACACTGCATTTGCCATTGCTAAAGAATTGGGCATTGCCACCCGCGAAGATCAATGCCTCAGCGGCGACGTCCTCGCCACCATGAGCCAGGAACAACTGAACGAAGCGGTGAAGACCGTCCGTGTCTTTGCGCGCGTGTCTCCTGAAAACAAAGTCAGCATCGTCAAAGCCTTTAAAGCTAACAACCACATTGTCGCCATGACGGGAGACGGCGTTAATGATGCGCCTAGCCTGAAAACGGCCGACATTGGCATTGCGATGGGAATCACCGGGACTGACGTCGCCAAAGGCGCGGCAGACATGGTTTTGAGCGATGACAACTTCGCCTCCATCGAAAAAGCGGTGGAAGAAGGCCGTGGCATCTATGCCAACATCAAAAAGACCGTTCTTTTCTTACTGGCAACCAACTTATCGGAAGTCATCACGATGTTCATCTGCGTTGTCCTTAGTTTGCCAATGCCCTTACTCGCGGTGCATATCTTATGGATTAACTTACTCACGGATTCGCTGCCCGCCATCGCTTTAGGCGCGGACGCCAAAGATAAAGACATCATGAAAGAAAGACCGCGTCCGGCCCATGAATCCTTATTTGCCCATCACGGTATTTTCGTTACCGTCGCTTATGGCTTAATCATCGCCGCCGTCACGATTTTCGCTTTCTTTATCCCGGCCATCCAAACGTTGGGAATCAGCCATATGTCCTTTGCCAACCTCAACGCCATTTATTTCAATGCCGGCGTGGAGACGGCAATACTCCGTCAATCGCGGACCTTTGCCTTTACTGCACTAGGGATGTCCGAATTATTTCACATGCTTGGGATGACCAACCTCAAAAAGAGTTTCTTACATATCTTTAAAGAGAAAAACGTTTTACTCTTAATCGCGTTCGTCTTTGCCTTATCCATGCAGGTTTTAGTCACTGAAGTGCCATTCTTCGAGCACATCTTTGATACCACGCAGTTAGAACCCATGGAATGGGTGATGCTCGCGGGCCTCGCCTCGACGCCGCTTATCATCCACGAAATCATGGTGCCGTTCTTAAAACTGAAGGATGCCAAGCGACGTAAAAACATTGCCGAATAAATAAAAAGACCGGGATTCATTCCGGTCTTTCTTTTAATGCGTCGCTACTTTTTTGGTTCGACTTTGGTTTCTTCTTTTTTCGGCTCTTCTTTTTTGGCTTCTTCTTTTTTGCCGATGGGCAGTTTGGCTTCGACTTTTTTCTTTAATTCTTCAGCGCGTTTACTCGCGGCGTTTAACGCTTTGATGATGATGAAGATCATGAGAGCGATGAGAATAAAGTCAATGACGGTCTGCACGAAGGTTCCCCAGTTGATGGTGATATAGGTAGAATACCACGTGGTAACCCCTAGTGAGTTGGTGACCGCTGTGCCCACGGTTCCATCTTGGACATCGGCTTCAACTGCCTTTAATACGGTGACCCAGGCTTCCAGGTTTTTACCGACGGCAAGGGAGATAAACGGCATAAAGATGTCTTTCACTAAGCTGGAAATGATTTTTTGGAAGGCGCCGCCGATGATAACGCCAACGGCGAGATCAATGACGCTTCCGCGACTGATGAAGGCCTTAAATTCTTCTAGAAACTTTTTCATTATTATTTCCTCCTCGCTTTAATTTTAATCCTTTTTATGTTGATGTGAAGAACATTTTTTATTGTTTCTGTAGGTGTTTCGGTTTGTTTACACGGTTTGGCAAAACCCTTATAATTACTTTAATACCCGGAGGGTCCTTATATGAATAAAGTAAAAATCATTACCGACAGTACCTGCGACCTCAATCCCGAGACAATTAAAGCCCTTGATATCGAAGTAGTGCCTCTCATGGTCCTGCTTGGCGAAAAAGAATATCGCGACGGCCTCGACATTAAACTTGAACAACTCTATGAATATGTCACTAAGACCAAACAACTCCCGAGAACGTCGGCGGTTTCGCCAGGCGCTTTCTCGGTGGTTTTCAAAAAATACATCGATGAAGGCTATGATCTTTTCTTTACCGGCATCGGCAGCGCCCTTTCGGGCACGTTCCAAGCCGCCCGTTTAGCCGCCTGCGATTTCCCGGAGGAACGCATCCGCTGCGTAGACTCAATGAATCTTTCTTCCGCCAGTGGCCTTTTAACCATGAAAGCCTGCAAACTCCGTGACCAAGGCAAGAGTTTAAAGCAAATTGGCGATGCCATCGAAGCCTTAGTGCCTAAGGTTTATTGTTCTTTTGCGGTCGACACCCTCGATTATCTGTATAAGGGCGGCCGCTGCAACGGCGCCAGTTATTTCATTGGCACTTTCCTACGCGCACACCCGATTATTAAAGTAACCAAGGGACGTTTGGATGTTTATAAGACGCCAAAAGGCAAAAAAGTCAAAGCCCTCAACGAACTCGTCGATGACTTTAAGAAGTTTTTGCCGAACATTGACATGGACCACGTGATGATTACGCATTCCATCGCGCCTGAAGATCTCGAGTACTTGACCAAAGAACTCTCGAAACTCGTCGATCCGAAGATTATCATGCCAACCCGTGCCGGCTGCGTCATCAGTTCGCACTGCGGCCCGAATACGATCGGCATTCTCTTCATCGCCCAATAAAGAATTTAAACATCCTAAGAAAAAACGGGAATCAAGCACATGTCTTGATTCCTTTTTTGGTGCATCGGCCTATTACGCGCGCGAACGAACGAAAGAGGCAAATAATTGAGCTTTTATTTTTCAAAACCCTTTAATGGAAATGAACAATCCTGGATAACGCAGTATATATCCTTATATGAAAACAATTGAAAATAAAAGAAATAATGTTTTAATGTGTTCCATTTAGTAAAAATAAATGAAAATATATGAATAATGTGTTATAATGATGAAGTTCGAGAAGCAAATCTCGATATCTAATCAATGAGAACCAACAAGAATGGAGGATTTCTTATGATTAACCACAAATCGAAACGTTCTATCAACATCGCGGGTCTGGTATTGCTCGCGGGTGCTTCCATGGCATTAGCCGGATGCGGCGCCACGTCTTCTTCGTCTTCCACCATCGGCTTATCTTCAATCGTTTCATCGAGCGAGGATACGTCGGTTTCAAACGAGGCACTCGTTAAGCGCTGACGGTTCCGATGTCTTGACGAACGCGAAATGGGTTTCCAATCTCGCAATGACAGCCTATTCGGGCGCGATTGACTCCGCTCAAACGGTAGCCGATATTGCTGTTGCGACCCAGATACAGATTGATGACGGGCTCAGCGTTTTAAGTCTCGCCACCTCTACGTTTAATGCGGAGAAAGAAAACGGGACGAAAGCAGAAGTTGTCCACGCGATTGATCTTGGCACTTCCGCAAATTATGCGGCCTTAGCTAAGTCGGGCATCTCAACGACCGGCGCGACGAGCATCACCGGCAACGTCGCGATTAGTCCAGCGGCCGGAACTTATTTAACCGGATTTTCGGAAACACTTGATGCCACAAATACATTTTCGACATCATCCTATGTCACGGGCCATTTATTCGCTTATGACTATGCGAGTCCAACACCTGTCGTTCTCGGTACGGCAACCGCCGATATGCAAATCGCATATAACACGGGCGCTGGAATACTACCCGATTATACCGAACTCTTTGCCGGTGATTTAAGCGGCAAAACAATGAGCAGCGGTGCTTATCAATGGAGCAATAACCTTTTGATCAATACCGACCTCACGCTGACAGGCAATAGCACAGACATCTGGGTTTTCCAAATCGCCGGCACATTGACTCAGGCCGCAGGCGTCCGCGTGACGCTCGCCGGAGGCGCCTTACCGGAAAACATTTACTGGATTGTCGGCGATTCGATTTCCATGGGTGTCGGAGCCCACACCGAAGGGACGATGCTTGGCATGACCAACATCGCTATGCAAACCAACTCATCCATTAATGGACGATTGCTTGCGCAAACCGCGATTACCTTAGATTCAACCACCGTCGTGAAGCCAAACTAAGCCGATAAACATGCTTTGCATGTTGGAAAGTAGGTTGTCCTTATGACCAACCGTAAAACGAGATCTGATTGCACCGTTGGCACCCTTGAAAAAAAACAAGGGTTACCGCCAGGAACAATGCGAAACTTTGATGGCAGCGATGCCCGAAGTGATAAGCAAGTCGGTACCATCCGTAAAGAAGTGGAAAAAAAGAACAAGAAATAATCTTGTCTTCAACCAAGCGGCACCACAAGGGTTCGCGTGAAAACGCGGATCCTTTTTCTTTCTGTTGAAAACAGGCCTCAATAAAAGCAAAAAAAAGCCCCTCCTTATTGGAGAGGTTTTGTTTGTTTGAGTCGGGTCAAGCGACGGTGCTGAACCAGAGAGAAAAGTCTTAGGCTTTTGTCCCTTTATCGATAAAGTTTTGGAAATCGGTATGTTTGATTCTCCAGTATTTGCCAATTTTGATCGCTTTTAATTGTCCGCCTTTAATGTAGTTGTAAACAGTCCGTTGAGTCACCTTTAAAATCCCGGTGATTTCTTCAATCGTATAGAGTTTGAAATCTTCGATGTTCATGGTGTTCTCCTTTCTTCTTGCCTGGTTTGGTAAGCTTAGCAAGAAACTTCTTCTAGCAGTCAACTGTTGTAAGTATATGTTGTTGTTTTCATATTGTAAATATTATTTACATATATTATCGTCGTTTTTACATTAGACCTTACTTGAGGGCGTGTCAACCAACAAACAATGGATGGCTCGGACACCCTTTTTCATTTTTCCATTCGTATTTATATACGAGCGCAGCGAAATCGAGTGCGAACGATTACTCCTGAAACTGATAGAAAAACGGGAGAAAAGCATTTGGGCGTAGGACAACAGCATATGCTACACTATGAATATAACACATTTATTAAGAAAAAGAAATACAATAAAAGAAAATAGTGTATACAATATGAAAATAAAAGAATATAATGTGGCTGTTCGGATAAACAAACGCGTCCATTTGCAAGCGTAAGACGGAATGACATTCGTTTCCCATTTCGCCGATCGGCGTGTGTATGAAGGTCGCAGTCTCTGTTTATGGAAAGGTATTGAACAAAATGTACATTCTACTTTATATCTTAGTCGGAGGTATTGCCGGTTGGATTGCCAGCATCATCATGCATCAGAATTCCCGAATGGGAATCATCGCGAATATCGTCGTCGGTCTTGTCGGAGCCGCCATCGGCGGGCTGATTGCCCACTTGACGGGTCTCGGTGGCCTGAGCATCTTCACGTTTTGGGGTTTTGGATTTGCCATCTTAGGCGCTGTCATCTTGATTGCGATCATTAACGCTATCCGCGGACACCGTTAAGCAATTAACGTCGTCTATCGGTCGATTATTACTTAGAAACTTTTCCGGAGTAACCGGACAGGGAGGGAGCTTCGAGAACAGAGTGTCTCAGGCTCCCTAAAGTTTGTCTTTGAAAGGAC
>JAPLKQ010000013.1 GCA_026387995.1 Bacillota bacterium | reverse complement strand
CGAGAATCTGGTCGCTGAGTTGGTCGTTGATGGAGACGCCGAATTTGATATCAGGGTTCGTCCCGGCAATCTCGATGATGCGGGAAACGGTTTCTTGGGCTTCATATAAGCTGACTTGCGGTCCGCAGGTGACGGCCACGATGGCCTTGCGGGCCCCGTTGAGGGACGCTTCAAGCAAAGGTGAACTGACGGCATCTTGGGCTGCGTCTTCGGCTTTATGCGGTCCTTGGCCGAGGCCAAAGCCGATGAGAGCGATGCCGGAACCTTTTAAGGTGTTGCGGACATCGGCAAAGTCGAGGTTGATGACGGCAGGCAATAGAATAAGGTCAGTGACAGTTTTTACCGATTGGCTGAGCACTTTATCGCTTTCGCGGAAGGCTTCGCCGATGGGAGCGTTGCCGCTCATCATCAGCAGTTTATCGTTCGAAACGATGATAATGCTGTCCACCGATTCTTTAAGTTCGTTTAAACCTTCGACGGCATTGGCGATACGGCGTTTGCCTTCAAAAGTAAAAGGACGGGTAACGATGGCGACCGTCAAGGCGCCTTCTTCACGCGCGATTGCGGCAATGATCGGGGCCGCACCGGTTCCGGTGCCACCGCCCATGCCGGCAGCGATGAAAACCATATTCGCGCCTTTGACGATTTTGCGGATATCTTCAGTGCTTTGTTTTGCGGCTTCTTTTCCCACGGAAGGATCGCCACCAGCACCGAGGCCTTGCGTATAATTGTTGCCTAAAATGAGACGATTGCGGGCTTTGCTCGTGGCTAAAGCCTGCTTATCGGTATTGGCAACCCAAAATTCGATATTGGCGATGTTGTCGTCAATCATGCGGTTCACCGCGTTATTGCCGGCGCCGCCGACGCCAATGACCACGATTCTGGCCGCTGGCTCGAAATTATCTAAATCATAATTTTCCATCGTCTGTCCCCCTATAATTCGTCTTCAGTCGCATTGAACGCTTTTTTCTTCTCTTTGGGTTCTTCGCGGGTTACCGTCGCCACCGGACGTTTCTCGTCTTCGTAACTGCCTTTAAACTTATTGGCAATCTTGATGAGACCAAGGACGGTCGTGAAGGATCCGTTACGGGCGCCCATGGCTTTGGGCGAGAAGAGGATGACTTTATGCGGTGCCAGGTATTGTTCAAACACAGGATATAATCCATTCAAACGAGCCCCTCCTCCGGTCACGACGACCGGCAAATTTTTAAAGGACTCATCGTAGTTTGTGAGCAAATCATTAATTGCGCGGTTGACATCGTCGGCGTATTCGCTCACTGCTTTTTCGAGGATTTCGTTGATGGTGTCTACGGTATAGTCAAGGCGTTTTCCGTATTCGTCAACGACATTGGCGATGATGCCTTTGTAACTGACTTTACGATGGTCGATGCCATAAATCTCTTTGAGTTTATTGGCTTCGTTGAAGCTGATTTTCAGTCCGGAGGCGAGCGCTTCGGTAAGGGAGTCGCTGCCTTTATGGATGTAGGTAGTCGAGTAGAGTTGAAAGGCGCCGATGAAAGAGACGGTCGAAAAACGGGCGCCGTAATCGAAGAGAATGTAGTCTTCGGGCATTTCTTTGTAACCCCGGACCACTTCGGCCGCCGCATAGGGGGAAACGACGATCCGGCGTATTTTTAAGTTCGCCATCTGGACCGCTTTGCGGTAACCGTCGACGATATTTTTCGGTAAGACGTGGATTTTGGCATGCAAGGTCAGCGTATTGCTGGTGTCGCCAAGCGGCGGGTTGCTGAACGCGCGGCCTTGGTCGAGCAAGAAGACGTCAGCGACGATGCCGACGATTTCTTTATCCGCGCCCACGAGTTCGTTGCGAACCAGCGAGATGACGTTTTGAATATCGATTTAAGCCCGATTGGCGGAAGGGCAATCACGACGTCCGTGACCTGGAACCCTAAATCGCTTTTGACTTGTTCGGTGAGTTTGAGAATCGCATGGGCGGCAACGCCGGGATTCGTGAGTTGGCCATTGATGACGACATCGGCTAAAGGCATGGTCAGGGTGTCTAAAACAATCGCCCGGCCATCGAGTTCATAGCCGACGATCAGTTTGACTGCGCTTGACGTCATTTCCAATGCTGTAAAAGGTTTTTCCACGATATGCACCGCTTTCTCAGTCGTTTTTGAGTACTAAATCAGTATTCCGTTTGGAATAAAAAACAGGATGTAAAGGAGCAAGAGTATAATGGCAATCGAAAAGAGGGACACCTTCCCCAAAAATGATTTCAGTTGGTGACGGTGACGGAGGCTGACTTCATGCTCAAAAGCGCTGAGTTTGCTTAGCACTTGTTCGGGCTGTTGGAGTTCATTCGCCATAATTTGCCTCACGGGGATACAAAAAGGGTTGCTGATATACTCATATATTTTATAAGAAAATATATTTTTTGTATATAGACTTTGGGCTGAATATAGCGAAATCGCGACAGCATTATCGCGATTTTGGCTTTTCCGCCACGGACGATAAGGAGGGATCGTCGCTTAGCGGCGTAAGATTTTGGAAAAATTGTCTAATTTGTTGAGGCGCAGCGAGACTTGGTTAATGATCGCCGCTAAATTGCATAAGACGATGAGCGAGAGGAGCGTGATGCTGATGACGAGATTAGATTGCGCAAAATTAATGTAATTCCACGACAATATATTGCTCGTGGCTAAGAAGAGCATTAGTCACATATTGATGACGATGTTAATTTTCCAGAAATTTTTCATAGCAACTACCTTAATGGCTAATAGCGTAGCCCCGCTTCGATTTGCGATTCACTTTGTGACGAGCTGTTGTCGGAAGTCTGGGAAGCGCGCGCAGCGACGTTCATGATGCTGACCGGGATAGCGACGGCTCCGCCGAGAAGGACTAAGAAAAACATGATCAATGCCGCCTGGCGGAGGCGATAATATAATTCCTTATGATGGTATTTGATTAATTTGTCTTTCATCCGATCCACCTACTTCTTTTCAAGGATCCTCATCTTTGCGCTTTGCGCCCGATGGTTCCGTAAGATTTCTTCTTCGCTTGGCACGACGACTTTTCGATTGACGACGCGATATTCTTTTTCTTCTTGAGGGGTAAGGGAGATGACTCCGTGCCTGCTTCCTTCGCTGATCGTGATCGATTTGAAGAAGTTCTTCACTATGCGATCTTCGCCGGAGTGGAAGGTAATGACGACGAGACGTCCTCCCCTTTTCAACATACTGCTGGCATCCTTGAGAGCGATTTCTAGAACTTCCAGTTCATGATTTACTTCGATGCGCAAAGCCTGGAAGACTTGCTTCGCGGGATGTCCTTTTTTGGCGAGCTCTTTACGAGGCAAGGCCGATTTGATGACATCAACGAGACTCGAAGTAGTAAGTATTGGTGTCACGCTACGTTGTTTGACAATTGCTTTCGCAATCTCGTAAGCGTACTTTTCATCGCCGTAATCGCGGAAGACGCGGGCCAGATCCCTAAGTTCGTAAGTGTTTACCACTTGAGCTGCTGTCAACGGATTATCAGCATCCATCCGCATATCAAGCGTAGCTTCGTAACGGTAAGAGAATCCGCGGTCTCCTTCATCGAATTGGGGTGATGAGACACCCAGGTCCATCAGGACACCATCTATCGCACGCACGCTTTTTCGCCCTAATTCGTCTTTGAGGTTGGAGAAGTTCGAATCAATGAGTTCGAAATTGGAACCTATTTTAGAAAGACGTTTTTGTGATGCTTCGAGAGCGGCATGATCTTGGTCGAATCCATAGAGCTTACCGGTTGTCAGGAGTTTGAGGATAGCACTGCTATGTCCGGCCCGACCGACGGTCAGGTCAACGTAGATGCCGTCCGGCTTGATTGACAACCCGGCGATAGCCTCATTCAGTAGTACGGGAACGTGTTCTTCCATACTTACTTAACGAGGGTAAGCATTTCGGCTTTTACTTCGTAACTGTTGGCATTTTGCTTGAGGTATTCCGCCCAGGCGGCGCTATCCCAAATTTCAAAATGGTCTGAGACGCCAATAACATAGACACTCTTGCCGATTTTATAATCCGAAAGGAGTTGGGTCGGCAATTGAATGCGTCCTTGTTTATCGACTTCTAACTCAGCGACAGAGGAAAGTTGTAAGCGAACGTAGTCACGAGCATTCTTTTGGTTAAAAGGCAACGAATTGATTTTTTGGACTTTCATGATATAAAGACGTTCACCAGCCTCGTCCCGCATTTTAGAGGGGATCATAAGGCGTCCTTTATTGTCGAGATTGTGTTGATAGTTTCCAAAAAACATATTTACCACTTCATCCCACTTTCTACCACTCGTACTCCAATTATAGGGTCAGGAAGCACAAACTGTAAAGAGGCAAATGAATCTTTTTCATAGAAGAAAAGAAAGAAACAACGTCGCGCAAACGTTGTTTCAACTTAATATCTACTATTTTTATACTAACTTTAGACTAATTTGTGCATTTAATTCTTTTTTGGCCTTGGACTAACGACTTTCTGTGCAATACCAAAAAGATAACTCGACTGTCCTCTTTCATTCCTCAAACTTGTCCAAAGCAACGAACCGGGGATCGCCGGCCGTTTCTTTTTCTTTGATAAATTCTTCTTCCGTCAGCACGCGGTAGCCTTTTCCTTCTTTAGGGAATGTAGGCAGTGAGGTCAATATCTGGGGCGGGCGCATAAAGAATATCGTCCTCTTCTTGGGGCACGCTGCTAAATTGGAGCGTGTCTTTGACGTGCAGTTTGCGTTTAAGGGGTTTTAAAGAATAAGCACACTCTAGGATTAAAGTCCCCTTGACCTCGATGTCAGCCTTAATGATCTCGCCAAACGACGTTAATTTGGCGATAGCATGGATATCTTTGATATCCAATAAGGAGACATGCCCCGCTATTTGCTCAGGGGTGAAAACGATATCCTCTTCAAGCTCAAGATGGGCATTGCGGCGAAGATTGGCTTTATTGAATTTCATGTTCTCAGCTCCTTATGGTGACGCCAAAGGCACGATATAACTCTTGCTTAACGTGTTCTTCGGCCGTCGTTATTTCATTATCGACAAGGGTCTTATTGTCATCCTGGTAGGTTATTTTGATGGCAATCGATTTTAACTCTGGGGCAATGGTCGGACCCTCATAATGGTCGAAAACTTCGACTTTTTTGATGATTTCGTGGCCGGCGATGCGTACGGCTTTGACGATTTCGCTGGCGGCGACATCTTTTTTGACTAAGAAGGCTAAGTCGCGTTCAACGCTCGGGTAGCGCGCGGGGGCGATCATCTTAATACTATTATTGCGCAACGCAATGAAACTGGACAATTTAAGCTCCATCGCTACCGTGACGCCCTTGCCTAAATCATATTTTTTGAGCGCTTTCGGATGGAGTTCCCCGAAGATGCCGATATTCTCTTTGCCACTCTTGATGACGGCGGTTCTTCCGGGGTGGAATTCTTCTTTAGGGCTGACAAGCCGTTCCAGCTTATAACGTGAGGGCTCCACTCCTAAAAGGGCCATGATGCCTTCAAAGAGGCCTTTAGCATCATAGTACGAATAGCCACGCTTGGCGATTTGATGCCGGAGCGGTTTTTCGCCGGTGAGGACCATCGCCAAGTGGGTTTCATTTCCCACTTTCGTGAATATTTCGCTTAACTCGAAGAGGGCGAGGTCTTTATTTTGTCTGGCCACGTTATATGTGACAGTATCAAGTAAAGAAGGAAGGATGTTGCGACGGATCACTTCGTGGTCGTCGGTCATCGGATGGAGCAAGGAATAGGTATCGTCAAGGTTCAAATATGCGAAGTCTTGCGTTTCCGCTTTACGGACCAAGGTATAGTTGATTGTTTCAGACACGCCGCGGCCAAGCAGGTAATCGCGGATGAGCCGTTTTTTCCTTTGGCTGTCGCTTAAAACGCCGACGGTCGTATCGAGTTTCGGAAGCGCGCTTTTGACATATTCGAAGCCGAGTAAACGAATCACTTCTTCACTTAAATCGGCCTCGCCGGTAATATCAATCCGATGGTTTGGGATACGCGCCCGGAAGCGATTGCCTTTGACATGGGTCACGCGAATGCCGACTTTCTCTAATGCGCCGAAAATTTCTTGGTTGGCGAACGCCGTACCAAGGCGGCCATTAATGCGTTTGGCCGACGCATGGATGATTTTAATTTCACGGCCGAGATTATCGATCGTGACGGTCGTTAATTGTTCTTGGGCCGCGCAAAGCGTCTTCACTAACTTTGCGGTCATTTCTAAAACATATTCATATTGATGTGGGTTAATCCCCTTGGCAAAACGTTGGGAGGATTCGCTCACTAAGTTCAAGCGGATAGACGTCCGGCGGATGGTGGCTTGGTCAAAGCAGGCCGCTTCGATCGCCACGTTGTGGGTTTGTTCGCTGATGGCGCTCGAAAGACCGCCCATGACGCCGCCGAGGCACATGACTTCGCCGCCCGACATGATGACGATATCGCCTTTTTGAGCTTGATAGGTCTTATTGTCCAAGGCGAGGAAGTTGCCTTCATAATCACTACGCACGACAAAGTCGTGGTTCGGCATTTTATCAAGGTCATACATATGTAATGGCTGTCCGGTCAACAGCATGATGTAATTTCCGATATCGACGAGGTTGTTGATACTGCGCAGGCCCATCGCCATCAGCGTTTGGCGTAGCCAATCAGGCGAAGGCACGACCGTAATGCCATTGAGGACTTTGATGCTGAACTGCGGGCACTTGTCGGTCAGGTTGGCGATATGGATGTCGCCGACGCGGCTTCTCGCTCCGGTCGCTTTCGGAAGGATAACGGGGCGATCGAATAAAGCGCCGACTTCTTTGGCGACGTTAATCATGGCCAAGCAGTCGCTGCGGTTCGCCAGTAACTTTAAATCGAGGATGGTATCATCCAACCCTAGGTATTCGAGCACTTTTTCGTTGCCAACCACAGCATCTGAGGGTAGAACCTCAATGCCGGCGATTTGCGCTTCCGACAAAAATTTGCTCTCGACACCGAGCTCAAGCAAGGAGCAGACCATGCCGTCGCTTTCATAACCTTTGATGACGCTTTTCGAGATCTTGCCTTTGGCAAGTTCGGCGCCAGGACGGGAAACGACGACTTTTTGGAGGGCGGCGACATTGGGGGCGCCGCACACGATTTGCGTGATGCCATATTTAGGTCCTTCGTCGACGGAAAGAACGCTCAAGTGATCGCTCTCGGGCATTTTTGCAGCTTTTAAAACCTGCCCAATCACAAGATTGGAGCCAGTACCTAAGCGATGAATGCTTTCGACTTCAACACCGGCAAAGGTTAACCGGTCGGCGATAACTTCGGGCGTTAAACCTGTTAAATCAACGTATTGACTAAGCCATTTGATGCTAACTTTCATAGGGTCATCCTCCTAACGTCTCTTGAACTGCTCGAGGAAACGGATGTCGTTTTGATAGAAACGACGGATATCCTCGATACCGTAACGGAGCATCGCGACACGTTCAATGCCGATGCCGAAGGCAAAGCCTTGGAATTTCTTGGGGTCATAGCCGCTCATCGCCAAAACATTGGGATGGACCATGCCGCCGCCGAGGATTTCAATCCAACCGGTGCCTTTGCATACGGAACAGCCTTTGCCACCGCATTCGGCGCAGCTGACATCGACTTCGACGCTCGGCTCGGTGAATGGGAAGTAACTGGAGCGGAGACGGATTTGCCGCTTCTCGCCGTACATTTTGCGGATGAAAAGTTCAAGCGTGGCCTTTAAATTGCCTAAATTGATGTCTTTATCGATGACTAAGCCTTCGATTTGGGCGAATTGATGGGAATGGGTCGCGTCATCGTCATCGCGGCGATACACTTTGCCGGGACAAATGACTTTGACGGGTTGGCCTTTTTTCGCCTGCATGGTCCGGGCTTGGACTGGCGACGTATGCGTGCGTAATAAGGTGTTTTCGTCAATATAGAAAGAATCCTGCATGTCACGCGCGGGATGGTCTTTGGGGATATTCAATAATTCGAAGTTGAAATGGTCGCTTTCCACTTCCGGGCCCTCTGCTACTTCGTAGCCCATGCCAATGAAGATATCCGTGATTTCATCTTGAATGATGAAGAACGGATTCCGGGCGCCGGCGTCTTCGCTGGTTCCGGGAAGGGTGATGTCAATGCTCTCGACATTGAGTTTTTCCTTGAGATATTTGGCTTCGAGTTCCACAAAGCGGGCATCGAGGG
>JAPLKQ010000075.1 GCA_026387995.1 Bacillota bacterium | reverse complement strand
TCATGCGCAACCTTTCCAAAGAAGGCAAGTCCATTCTTTTCATCACCCATAAACTCAATGAAATCATGGCGGTCGCCGACCGCGTCACCGTGCTTCGTAAAGGCAAGTTCGTCGGCACGATCGACGTGAAAGACGCTACCAAAGAAAAGCTCTCGAAGATGATGGTGGGCCGCTCGGTCAACTTCAACATCGAGAAGAGTCCTTGCAACCCTCAAGAAGTGGTCCTAGAAGCCCATAACCTCGTCATCAAATCCGCCACCTCGCATAAAATGGCGGTCAGTAACGTCTCCTTTGACGTGCATCGCGGCGAGATCGTCTGCATCGCCGGCATCGACGGCAACGGCCAAACCGAACTCGTCTATGGCATCACCGGCCTCGAAGAAATACACTCCGGGAGCCTCGTCCTCGACGGCCACGACATTACCCACGCCACGATTAGAAACCGCTCTAAACTCGGCATGTCGCATATTGCCGAAGACCGCCATAAACACGGCCTGATCTTGGACTATTCGTTGGAAGAAAACCTTGTCCTACAAAGATACTGGCAACCACAGTTCCAGAAGAACGGCTTCATCAAAAAAGGCGCGGTCAGGCTCTATGCCGAAGGCCTCATCACGAAATTCGACATCCGCTCCGGCCAAGGCTCGATCGCCGCGGTGCGCAGCATGTCCGGCGGCAACCAGCAAAAAGCCATCGTCGCCCGTGAAATCGATAAGAAACACGAACTCCTGGTCGCCGTCCAACCGACCCGCGGCCTCGATATCGGCGCCATCGAATACATCCATAAGCAATTGATTAAAGAAAGAGATAAGGGTTACGGCGTTTTGCTCATTTCCTTAGAACTCGATGAGGTCATGGATTTACCGGACCGCATCCTTGTCATCTATGAAGGCAAGATCGTCGGGGAACTCGATCCCAAGAAGACCACTTTCCAGGAATTAGGTCTTTACATGTCGGGCGCCAAGCGTGACCCGAAGTTTGACGTCAAAGTCGCGGAAGGGGGCGCTTTATAATGAAGAAAGTCCAAGCGTTTTTTGCCACCCTCTTCGGGAATATCAAAAAGTTCTTCGTGAACTTATGGCCGAGCATCAAGAACATTAAAAAGAAAAAAGGCTTTAACGCCATTCTCGCCTCGTTGTTCTCCATCATCATCGGTATCGTGATTGGCTTGCTGTTGATGCTTGTCATTAAACCGGGACAAGCCTTCTACGGGCTCAGCATGATGCTCTCTAGCGGCTTCAGTAGCGTCAGCAATATCTTCCAGGTCCTCTATACGGCCGCTCCCTTGATGATGACCGGCTTAGCCGTCGGCTTCGCCTTCAAGACCGGCTTGTTCAATATCGGCGCGGCGGGGCAATACACCGTCGGCGCGTTTTGCGCGATCTTCGGCGCCATCATCTTGAAAATGCCCTGGTACGTGGACATCTTGCTCGCCGCCTGTGGCGGGGCCCTATGGGGCTCCATTCCCGGCATCTTCAAAGCCTTGCGTAACGTCAACGAAGTCATTACTTCAATCATGTTTAACTGGATCGGCCTTTTCCTCGTTGACCTCATTATCGCCAATACCCCGAAAATGCTCTCCACCTATTATGGCGGCGCCGACCAAAGCCGGACCGTCGATATCGTCGCCGTCAACCCCGGCGCCAAGCTGCCGTCGCTCGGCATGCAGAGTCTTTCCGCTTACATGAACGTCGGCATCTTTATCGCCATC
>JAPLKQ010000028.1 GCA_026387995.1 Bacillota bacterium | reverse complement strand
TTTGAACGTATAGTCATAAACGATTTTATAGGCAATGACGGCGTTTTCGGCATCGGTGAGACCGGCGTTCCAGTCTTGTAGGAAATGGAAGTGCTCGTCTTCTTGTCCGATGACGTCGAGCAAGGATTCGCTCAGTTCGGCTTCATGACGGTCGGCTTTCAGATGGTTCAGGGCTAGGTTTTTGGCGATGCCGCTGATCCAACCATGGAAGGCGTTGTCGTCCCGTAAATCGCCGATATTCGCGTAGATTTTGAGGAACGTGTCCTGAAGGATGTCTTTGGCGTCTTCTTCGTTTTTCACGATGCTGACGATAATGAAATAAAGTAGAGCGCGGTAGTTAGCATAAACGATGGCAAAAGCGGTATCGTCGCCACGTTTGAGGTCTTGGATGACGCTCGCGGGAAGTCTCTTATCCATCGTGTGCCTTTCCCAGCCTCTACTTAATAGACAATTAAGTGGGCCGTATTTTCATAAAAAGATAAAATAAAACGTTAAAGATATTATATACCGCCCTTTAGGCATAAAAAAACACCGTTGTGCGAACGGTGTTCATTTATATTTAAGAAACGGTTATTTGGCTTGTCCGAGCCCGACGAAGGTACCGCCGAACGTCCATAGACCGCCAAGGCCGGCGAGGACGATAGCGACGATCATTTCCCAAGTCATGACATAGACGCGGGTGGTCGACGCGATGTTGAATCCGTTGGCGCCGCAGAAGAAGACGACCGAGAGAATGAGTAAGATCATGGCGGCGAAGAAGTTCATACTGGCCAAGATCATGAAGCCACGGTGACGGGTGCCGAGCAGGACGGCGATTAAGCCTCCGAGCAGAGCGGTCGCATAGGCGAAGAGAAGTCCAAGACTAAACAGATAGTCGGTGGTGAAATGGACGCCATAGTTCGCGGTGCCGCCGAATAAGGCGGTCAAGCCGGTATGGTAGGCCACGTCGCTCACGGAACCAATCGTCAAAGTTTCCTTGATGACCGGGAGGAATAATCCGCCGCAGATCAGGAGTGATAAGGCTAAGGCGACTAGCCCGACTGTCAATAATGGTTTTTTCATAATTTTTTTACCTCGTTGCATTAATTAGATTAAACGTTTTCTTTTAAAAAGAAAAGAGAAAAAGGGAAAATCACTAGATTATCGTCTCCGGGTCAATATACGGGAGGTGGAAGAAATCAGCGACCGGGTGGCAGGTGAGCACGCCTAAGCAAGTGTTCAACCCGAGCATTAATCCGGGGTCTTTCTTCAAGGCTTTCTTATAGCCTAAGTCGGCGATGGCTAAGCCATAGCTGATGGTCGCGTTATTGAGGGCTTCGCTGCTGGTACGGGGCACCGCGCCCGGCATGTTGCCGACACAGTAATGGATGACGCCGTCGACTTCATAGGTGGGTTTGTCGTGATAGGTGACATGGCTCGTTTCCGTGCTGCCGCCTTGGTCAATCGCGACGTCCACGATGACGCTGCCCGGTTTCATCAATTTAAGGTATTCGCGTTTAATGATTTTCGGGGCGGCATCGCCAGGGATAAGGATTCCGCTGATGACGAGGTCAGCCCACTTTAAGGCTTCGAGGACATCTTCGGGGGTGCTCTTCATAATTTTGATTTCATCGCCGAATTCGGCTTTCAGTAAGGCTAATCCAGGTTCATAGATATCGATGGCCACCACTTCGGCTTGCATGCCGACGGCGATGAGCACGGCGTTACGTCCGACGGTACCGGCTGCGCCGAGCACGACGACGCGTCCAGGTTTCACGCCGGGAACGCCACCGAGCAGGACACCACGTCCGCCAAAGGGTTTCTCTAAGTACTTTGCGCCTTCTTGGACAGCTAAGCGTCCAGCCACTTCGCTCATCGGTTTCAGGCACGGTAAACCATGATGTTCGTCTTTGATCGTCTCATAGGCGATGGCGACGATTTTCTGTTTCAGGCAGGCCTCGGTCAACGGGCGGGAAGCGGCGAGATGGAAATAGGTATAGATAATTTGGCCTTCGCGCATCAAGGGGTATTCGCTTTCGAGCGGTTCCTTGACCTTGATGATCATGTTGGCTTTCTTGAATAATTCTTCTTCGGTATCGATGAGGGTCGCGCCGCTGAAGAGATACTCTTCATCCGGGTAACCGGAGCCAAGCCCGGCGCCCTTTTGGACGAAGACGGTATGGCCATGCTGAACGTAGAGGGCGACGGATTCCGGCGTTAAGCCGACACGGTACTCAAACTTCTTGATTTCGGTAGGTACTCCGATTTTCATGAATAATCCTCCCTATGATTATTTGTTGGACGAAAATAGCATATTTATTCTAGCACTCCACAAAGGACTTGGAATAACAAAAACGAACGTTGTGTAACTTTTAAATAGATTGTAAGTTGCCAAAGTTAATTCCGTTTTCCTTCACCGAAGTGCATTTTTCTTTGGCAAACTTTAAAATGGAACTGCTTTCTGCCATCGAGAAAGGAGTTTTTATGAACCGATTAGGCAGCAAACATCTGACAAAAAATGAACGGGTGAAAATCCAGGAAGACCTCGGCAAAGGGCTTTCTCTTAGAGAAATAGCCAAGGATGTCGCCAAAGACGAACGAACGATCTCCAAAGAGGTCAGGAAGCGAAGAAACAAAAAAGACAATGGCCGTTCTGCTTTCCGGGAG
This sequence comes from Bacillota bacterium, assembly GCA_026387995.1. Taxonomy (GTDB): domain Bacteria; phylum Bacillota_I; class Bacilli_A; order RFN20; family CAG-826; genus CALMWE01. The sequence continues at coordinate 2,443 of JAPLKQ010000028.1, read as the reverse complement.
CATCCGGAGGAATGCAAAAAATTGAACCGATTCCCTTTCGTGTGCAACGGCTGTGCCCACAGAAATTGCACGTTCAAGACGAAACGCTATTATGATGCCTTGCTCGCCCAGGACAATTACGCAATCGCCCTAAGCGACTCCCGGACCGGTCTCGACATGACCCTTGAGAATAAAATCACCCTCGACTCCATCCTGAAAAACGGGGTCGATAAAGGACAGTCGATCCATCATATCGTCGCCACCCATCCCCAAGAGATCAAGTGTTCCGAAAGGACCGTCTACCGCTTGGTCGACAAAAACAAAACCGTGATCCAAAACGTCGACCTGCGAAGGAAGGTCAAGCTGAAGCCGCGGAAGAGCCACGCCGCCAAAATCGACCTCCTGGAAATTCGCAAAGGAAGGTCCTATCTCGATTTTATCGAATGCTACGCGAACTCCGCCTCCGGGCTCGGCATCGTCGAGATGGATACCGTCGAGGGACCGCAGGATGGACCACAAAAATGCCTTCTCACGCTCCATTTCACGGCCTTCCATTTCATGTTGGGGTTGTTGATCGAGAGGAAGTCGAAGGAATACGTGTCGGCTGCCTTCTCGGACTTGCTGGCTCTATTGGGCCCCGCCGACTATGCGCGGCTCTTCCCCCTGATTTTGACCGACCGGGGTGGCGAGTTCTGCGACCCGCTCGCCATCGAGAACGATCCCTCGACTGGAGAATCTCTCTCCCGCATATTCTTCTGCGATTCCTACTCCTCCTACCAGAAAGGCGCGATTGAGGAGAACCACACCTTAATCCGCTACGTGATTCCGAAGGGAACATCGATGAATGGCTACGACCAACCGCAGATTGACACGATGATTTCCCATGTCAATTCTTACGTAAGAAAGTCAGTATCCGCTTGCCCTTTCCAGCTTTTCAGGGCCTTTTATGGAGACGAACTATTGAACAAATTAAAAGTCAGGCTTATCGGGCCTGACTTAGTCACGCTGAAACCCACCATTTTAAAATAAAGTTTCAGTCGCCGGCAGAAAGCAATCACCCTTTTCTAAAACGGAATTCAGTCTGACAAACGGAATTTCGCTCAAGTTTTTTGTTACGCTTTCAGTCGCCTTTCGGCACCTCTAAAATACCACAAACGGAAAAGTTATGTCAAAAAATAAAGAGCAAAATGCTTATTGCTTTGACAAAATCGCTTCGGTGAAGGAAAACGGAATTAACTTTGGCTACTTACGGTCTAAAAAAAAGAACCCGAGACCGGGTTCCGCGAAATGCGCTTTTTCGCTTATCGGAACAAGTAAAAATAGATGGCGATGAAGTGGAGCACCGTGCCGATGAGCACGAAGAGGTGCCAGACGAAGTGCGAGTACTTAAATAACCGTAGGGCATAGAAGATGACCCCGACGGTATAGGCGATGCCTCCGCCAAGGATGAGATAGAAGGCCGGGATCGAGAAAGCATAGACGGAACCAAAGAAGAAGATGCCGCTCCAGCCAAGGATCAAGTACATCGCGAGGTGGACATACGTGAACTTATTGATGATGGTGGCCTTGAGCACGATGCCGGCGATGATGACGGCCCACGAGGCGATCAGCAAAATCCAGCCTAAAGGTTTCGCTAACACTAAGATATAGATCGGCGAATAGGTCGCGCCGATAAGAAGGTATACGGAAGAGTGATCCAAACGTTTAAAGACGTTCTTGACGACACTGTCTTTCTTAAAAGCGTGGTAGAGCGTGCTCATCGTATAGAGCATGATGATGCCGAAACCAAAGACGATGCTCGAGATGACTTCCAAAGCGGAAGAACTCTTGATGAGCATGAGGATTAACGCGACGATGCCGAAGACGGCGCCGGCGCCGTGCGAGATGGCGTTCGCGATTTCTTCGCCCATCGATTGTTTTTTAGTCAGTGGCATAAATTCAGTCTCCTTATGAGTGGCCTTTATAGGGTTTCTTTTTCGACAACATAATTTAACACAAACCCGAACGAATATCTAGTATGGAAAACTAGATGAGGGCATAAAAGCGCTCACACATTGGTTATTTATTTCTAATTCGGGGATGTTATACTTGTTTTGGAAGTGATATATATGTGGCGATTCCGTCGACGTCGCGGTAGCCTGATCGGTTTACTGCTTTTGATCATCATCATTGCGGCCGTTTTCTTTTTTCTCCATGGCTGCACGCCGGGCTCCAGCAGTTCGTCTTCTTCGATCACGAACACGAGTCAGACGCTTCAGTATTCCGTTCACTTCGATTTGAATGGATATCTCGCCTATGACCCGCCCGGAGCACAGACGGTGACGCCTGGCGCTTTAGCGACGGAGCCGACCACGGTCAAACGTCCCGGATATACCTTAACCAGTTGGTCCACGGATACCGCGGGAACGAACCCGTGGGATTTCGTGACCGATACGGTCGACGCCAGCATGACCTTATGCGCCCA
>JAPLKQ010000099.1 GCA_026387995.1 Bacillota bacterium | reverse complement strand
GGCGGAAGCATGGGGTCAATATTCGGAAACCAGTCGGTAAGGTTGATGATGTAATATTGCCCAAAAGTAATGAGTAAAGGGATGACGATTACGACAATCGTAAAGATAATCGTGTTTTTTTTCTTGAGTTGTTCGAGCATATTGTGTCCTCCCTGCCGATTCATATTAGCATAAATGGGCCTCAAATTTAAAGAGCGCGCGTTTGTTTGCATTTTTCCTTTCTACCAGTAATAATTAGTCGAGGAGAAACGGTATGCCAAACCCTAATTTAAAAGAAAATAAACTAAAACGGGCTCTGGTCGCTCCTTTTCGTGGCATCGTGAAGTGGATTTCACCCACCGCTTTCGTTAAATTCCAATACCGCTATATCACGCACCACACATGCGATTTAAGCCATCCGACCCGCTACACGGAAAAGCTCCAATATCTCCGGTTATTCGTCTACCCTTATGACAAGCGCGTCAGCCAATGCGCCGGCCGCGTCGGCGTCCGTGACTATCTGACCGAATTGCACCTCGATCAATACCTGATTCCGATCTATGGCGTTTTCGATACTTTCGAAGCCATCGATTTTTCGAAGCTTCCCGCCCAGTTTGTCATGAAATGTTCCCATGGCTGCGCATTAAATTACATTTGCTACGACAAAGCCGCGATGAATATCCCGGAAGTCGCAAAAAAATTCCATAAGTGGCTAAAACTTGACTACGGAAAGAAAACGCTCGAACGGCATTATTCGCCGATCAAACCGCAGATTATCATTGAAAAGTATATCGGCCAGGACCATATTCTCCCCGCTGAATACAAAATCCACGTTTTTAACGGCAAAGCCCGGAACCTCTATGTCGTCACTGGACGCAAGATCGATATCCGTTACACCAACTTCTATATTGACTGGACCCCCTTTGACGGCAGCCAGTTCAATGGTTGGAAAAAAGCCGATGAAATGCCTGAAAAACCCGCCAACTTTGCGGAAATGGTCGCGCTGGCCGAAAAGTTAGCCCATCCATTCCCATTCGTCCGCGTTGATTTATATGACATCGATGGTAAAATATATTTCGGAGAGATGACCTTTACCCCTGCCAAAGGGACGCTTATACTGGATGATGACCGCTGCGACTTCGAAATGGGCCGTTGGCTCGATATCTCCTCATATATGAAGAAGGAAACCAAATAAATGGACAAGAAAAAACTCATCCTATTCCCCATCCTTCTGTTAACCTTAACCGCCTGCGGCGAAGACTTGGCCAACGCCATGAACTTTAACGACTACCGCAGTACTGTTTTTGCCGAGAATATGTACACCACGTGGCCCACCGAACTCGCTAATGTCGAAGCCACCACCGAATATGATGTCGGTTCCTCGAACGTCGTCAAAGGTTTTACCAATCTGCATACCGAAGATTACGAAGCCTATGCCAGCGATGTGTTCGGGAGCGACTACGCGGCCGCCAACAAACTGTCCGCCATCGACCCCGCCGTGGCTTATGGCTATCCATCGAAGCTTTTTGATGGCATCCTTCACTGCTTCGATGCCGTCCGCAGCACCAAATCCCGTTTCCAGCTTGAACCCGAAGGTTTCGGATATCATTTCCCGCACGAGATGTACACCGACGATTATGTCGGCCTCTTCCTCAAGAGCGGCGCCGACACCGATAATGGCGGTATCCATATCACCGACATTGCCGCCCACTTGTCCTTCTATGTCCTCAATGACGCGACCGAACGTTATCACAAATATCAATTCAACTTCACCGCTACCGGGTTACCGACCAGCGACTATCCGGATTTCTACGGCTTCTACTTCGACGATGTGCTCGGCGCCTCGAGCACGGTGCTTCAAGGCACGCAGGCCGTCAGCTTCACCTATGAAGTCCTAGACGCGGTCCAATCGAGCGACGCGACCCACGCCGTCTTCATGTACGAGCTGCTGTTACCAAATTCCACTTGGAGATAAAAAAATAAGCACGGCAACGTGCTTTTTTTAATGCAAAACAAAAAGCCGGGACCTGCCCGGCTTTCGTTATTTAATAGAGTAAATCTTGATCGACGACGTGATCTTTTTCCGGCGCTTTTTTATTCAAGAGCGGGTCTTTCGGCCCGGTCCCCTTCGCGGTGAAGGTATAACCGATGAGGAAGACGGAAATGAGTAAGAGTAAATCAGAAGCGAACGGCGACTTATAACGCAAATCAAGTTCGTGGATCATCTGTACATACTGATAGTTAAACATCGAATAGATGAAGAAGCTCAGCAAGAAGCTGATGATCAGCCCTTTGACGAGGGGCGTGTCCGTGCCTTTCTTGAAGTAACGGACCAAGGATAGGATGGCAACGACGAGGAAGGCGGTTAAGCCCACGAAGGCAAAGATGCCACCCTGATAGAGCGTATCAAAGAGGAAACTGCCCGTGGATTCGACAATGGTGATCGGAGAATTGTAAATATCGTAGAGGCCGCCGAAAGGATAAGAGAACATGTTCCCGAAAACGGAAGCAAAGGAATAGACGCGGTTATTGTTTAAAAGTTTGCTGAGAATCGCATTACCGGAGATAAAGTTTTGAATCGCCGGACCGCCAAAAGACCTGAGGACAAAGAAGAGCGCGGCAGCGGAGGCGACGCCGGCCAAGGCCAGCAAAACGTAATTGAGAATCTGCATGGCTTTTTTGCCGCGGGGATAAAAACGGATCAGTAACATGATGGCAAGCGGCGCAAGCAGCCATTTCGCGGCGAGGACGTTCGGGAGCAAGGCGATGGTTAATAGGCCCAAAACGCCGATGCCAAGCCAGAATAAATCAAGTTTCCGTTTTTGTTTCGGCTTAGCGAACAAGAGCCCGCCGAGGACGCTGCTGACCACCACGCTATAAAGACCGAAGTGGGCAAGATTGACTTCTTTGATCGAGAAGGCATAAAGCCATTTGGCTTCTTCGGCGATGTAATAAACTTCGCCATCGTAATAAATAACTTTGCCAACGTAATTCACAACGTAGAATGGGGCATATCGGTACATCGTGATGAGAAAGGAAATGCCAAGTAAGGCGGCCAGGCCGCCAAAGATGGCCATCAAAGCTTTTTCAATCGGGAATTCCTTATTCTTCGATAAGGCATAACCCATAAAAAGGAAGGAGACGATACCGAGGAGAATCGAGATATTGCCGAGTATATCTTCTAAATATAGGCTATATAAAGGCGACATCACCATGAAAACGGCAAAAACGAAAAGCGGTAAGAAAAGCCCGAAGAAATCGAGCCAATCGCCTTGTTTGTTCGCAAGTAAGGGAAATGGGATGAGGGCAAAGGCAAGGAAAAAACCGATGTAGCGGTAAATGATGCCATAGTTGGCTAAGTTCAAACTGGTGAAAAGTAAAATCTCGATGACCAGGAACGTCACCAAGGATCCATATTTTTTGACGTAATTTGGAAAATCAAACTTTGACATTACCAATAGCATCCTTTCTCCACTTTATCAGCGCCTTGCGGTTTGCTGAGGGGACGTGTCCAGGCGTTCGTCACATAGCGGTTGACATGGGGACGTGTTGGGTGGCGCCACCGGTTTGGATGGCTTGTTTGTTCAACTGGCGGATAAAGAGGCACAAAGGCGCGCCATAAGCGCCGGCACCCACGAGGGCGATATCAAAATCGTGCTTGAGAATCTCGACCTTGAGATAATCAAGGGCTTCAAACCACGTCTCAAAACGCGGGTCGCTTTGTTCGCCGAGGGTCTGCACCGCTTCAATCGTCTGGAGTTGGAATTCCGGCAAGACGTTTTCGTCAGCGATGACTTCTTTGCGTTTTGCGTATTGGGATTCGATTTCTTTGGCGAATGGCGAGATGACCAGGACTTTTTTCCCGCGGAGGGCACTGGTCCAATGCCCCATCAGGGGTTCAAAGGAATTGTATTGGATGACCTGCGCGTGAGGCAGGTACTTCTTATAGAAATAATCTTCCATATGGACACCGGAAATGCCGATGACGTCGGTTGCTTTTAAATCTTTCAACATTTGTTTGCTGTAGAAAGTCAGGTTTTCGTCGTCGGCAGGGAAAAAGCCGGCATTATTTTTCATGCTGTAACGGACGGAAGGTTTATAGGTTTTCTTAAAACCCAAAAGGATTTTTTCATAGTTATTGAGGCAGGAAAGTTCGACGGCACCGAGACGGATGGCGCTGAAGGGTTCTTCCGAAAGGATGCGGTCACGTAAAATCATGTCACCGTAATCCTGGGTAATGCCTTTCTGGCCAAGAAACTGCTCGACGTTTTTCTTGTGGCGGAAAAATTTCCACGCCATAACGAACCAAGCGTTCTTGATGAAGTATTTGCGATAGGTCCAACGGGTGGAGGATGGGGACATTTTCTCACCTACTGACGATATTATAATCTTTTCTGGTTAGTAAAGTAATCATGCGCAAATGATTAGCAAAAAGAAGGTGATTTTATCAAACTTTAGTAGCCGCGTTTTTCACGTTCGCGGTACACGAGCGCCATCAGGACATAAAGCATCGCGAGTTTGGGTTTCGGGCGGGAAATACGGCTGACTTCCTCGATATGTTCTTTATGGAGAATGATATATTTCAAGGCGCATAAGGCTTTTCGGTCGTCGACACGCGTGAACGACACGCCGTTTTTGATTTTGCGCAGTAACCCAATGATGGCAGGGCCATCGAAAGTGGCGCATAAACTGTCGACTGAAATATCGATGAGTTCGGAGGTTTCATAGATTGGCAGGTGGTCAACGCCGACCGTTTCGGCCAAAATTTCAACCGCCCGCAAGAAATAATTTTGCGGATTGACAAGACCGCCGGTGTGGCGCTCAAGAATGAGCTTCATCGTCGGAAAAAGCCGTGGGTAGTCGCATTTGAGCAGCGCCAAAAACAATTCCGAGGTCTCGGGTTTGGTGTCCGTCAGTTTGAAGGTATAACGGAATCCGGACAACCGGTCCAAAGCTTTCATCGTGTCGTTGTAGCCCAAGGTCATGTTGTGACTGATGACTTTCCGTCGGAAACTCATGAGCGAGCCTAAATCCCAAGAGGGGGTAACATAAGTAACATTTTTTAAAGAGGTTAGCCGCGGGTGAGAATTGATTCCATACCAAAGGTTGATCACAATCGCCTCAGTCGCGCCTAAGCGGAAACAAAAATCAATCGGGAGATTGTCGCGGATGCCGCCGTCCATAAAACGTTTGCCTTTGATGACGTGAATCGGGAAAATCGGCCACACGGCGCTGCTGGCATGAAGATAATCGATGACCTCGTCATCCGGGAGTTGCTGGATGATGATCCGCTTTTCCGTGAAATAGGGTAACGCCACGGTCTGAACCCCAAACGTAATGGGGGAATTTTTAACTTCGATGGGGTCGACATATTTATTCATTAGTTTGATGAATGGGGAGATATCCGCGCCTAAGTGCTTTGAATAAACACGGAGATGCTTCAAAACCGAGATGTGATCCCGGTGCAAGGCGATATTGGTTTCTTCGACATCCATATCCATACCGTTTTTCATCACTTGTTTAGCGGTAATCGTATTCCAAAGTTGGACGGCCAAGTCATATTTTCCGGTAACGAAAAAGGCTCCGTTCAGGGCGCCGATGGAAACGCCGGTCACGATATCGAAAGTAATATTTAATTCGCGAAGGGCCTTCCAAGCGCCAATTTGATAGGCGCCAAGGGAACCGCCACCGCTGAGAACTAAGCCACGTTTCATCCCGTTACCACCTTTATTTACGTTACCACCTTTATTTACTCAATAATAGCACAAACAGTATCAATTTCGGGCAGCATGATATAATCATTCTTAGGTGATTAAAATGGAAATTGAAAACATCGTTAAGTCGCAAAAGGCCTTTTTTAAGACCGGCGCTACCCTCCCATTGGCTTTCCGCTACGCGGCCCTCAAGAAACTTCATGAGAAAATGCAAGAGCTGCTTCCGGAGATTTTACAAGCCCTCCGCGACGATCTCGGCAAGAGTGATTTCGAAGGTTATTTGACCGAAGTCGGCCTTGCTTTTGATGAACTCCATTATATGGAAAAACATTTACGGAAATTGGCCCGTACGCGAAGAGTCAAATCCTCGCTCGGCAATTTCCGTTCGCGCAGTTATATCAAGCCATCCCCATTCGGGACCGTGCTC
>JAPLKQ010000206.1:17096-29112 GCA_026387995.1 Bacillota bacterium | reverse complement strand
TGTTTGAGAAGCACGCCGAGAACCAGCCGATCCGGAACGTCGGTTTTTCACTCGGAAAACTAGCGAACCCCAACTACGAGCAGATTGATTTATTTATCTCACCGGAAGAGCAGGATAAGAAAAGAAGACTACAAAATACACTGGATGAAATCAAAGCCCGTTACGGCAGCAATGCCGTGCTCAGGGCGACCGCTTTAATGAAAGCCAGCACCGCCATCGAGCGGCATGGGCGGATCGGAGGGCATCATAAATGAGTGACCGCGGCATGAAGAAATGGGCCCCCTACAAATCCCTGATTGAACAAGATCATTTTCTGGGAAACATGATGCATGATAAAGGCAAGATCGCCAAGCCTAAACTCAGTAACGAACAGGCCGAGGAAATCGACCGCGCGCTCAGGGAGTACCAGGGTGGACGCCTACGGATGCGCTACTTCCAAAACGGCTATGTCAAAGAAGTCTGCCAAAGCATAAAAAAGATAGATTTAGTCGATAGAATCATTATCGGAAGCGAACTTTCGATTGCCTTAAAAGATCTCCTGGAAGTCATCGTTTCCGAGTAAAGAGTTAAAGATTGTTTTCTAAAAAGCCAATAAAACGAAACCGATTTGCGTTAATACTGTGTAGCGACTTTTGCTACCATGCGCCTACAGGTTCGCACCGCTTAGCGGCAAAGACTTTTAACGGCAAGACAACTCAAAGCCTCCTTGGACATTGTTGTGATATAATTTGGCAATGCGCAACGAGGTATAAGATGTCCAACCGTTTAGAAGATTCCTTGCTTAAACTAAAAAAAGGCGACCTTGAAGGACTGCGTGAGATTTACGAGCAGACCAGTCGAGGCGTTTTTACGTTTATTCTCCCGATCATCCGTGATTATCAATTAGCCGAAGACATCATGCAAGAAACGTATGTTAAGGTCCACGACAAAGTCAATGATTACCAAGAGGGAACAAACGGTCGAAACTGGATACTGACCATAGCGAAGAATCTCGCGTTCGATGAACTGCGGAAACGCAAGCACGAAACCGAGACGGACTTCGATGATGAACGGGAACAGTTGGGGAGCTATTACCTCAGCGATCAAATCGATACCCCGACCATCAAGCTCGCAAACGAGATTTTACCCGAAGACGAAATGAAGATCGTATTACTCTTCGCCGTCGGTGGCTATAAACACCGTGAAATCGCCGAAATGTTAAAACTCCCGTTAGGCACCGTCACCTGGAAATACCATGACGCCCTCCTGAAACTAAGAAAATCCGTCAAGAAATGAGGTCATCGGCATGAGCATCATCAAAAAAATCCGTAAAGAAAGTTCCGTCTTCGTACCGAACGTCCTCGATAAGGTCATGGACCGAGTCGGTTATTTGCCGACCCCGAAACATCCTTTCTGGAATATGAAGAAAATCAGCATTCTCTCGATGAGCGCCGCGATGACCATCGCCGCCGCTATCGTCGTTCCTTATTATGTGAATAAAGCCGTCGTGGCCGATGCTTCAACGACCGTCGAGTTGACGATCACCCCTGCTTCCGCCTCCATGATGGGTACCGATATCGTCGCTCCTGTCTTTGTTTTCCAAGTCGACAAATTATTCATCACGAAAGCGATTGACTCAGACGGCACGAACGCGGTCTATGCCAAGAACGAAAACGCCCGCATCATCTTAGCCGGCGTCGGACGCCAGAACACCACCAGCAAACCCGCGGATGAAGTCGCAGTCGCCATTATTGATAAAGCCGCGAACGCCGGATACATTGAACTCGCCGGCAAGGGTAACGTCGTCACTGTCGCTGCCGTCGGGAAAAACGAAACTTACTGTGCTGCTCTCGAAGAAAACATCTACACCGATGTTATGGCTTACTTCCGTGATCGCATGATTTATGGCGTCGTCACCGTTGATGACACCACCACCCATGCAGACTTCACGGGCTATGATGAACAAACCGATGAAGCCGATACGGAACATGACGAAGAAAATTACGAGACTTCCTCCAGCGACCACTGCAACGACGATCACAACCGTGATTCCGGTTGGGACAGCGGTTATGACAGTTGGATGACCGAGCATGATAATCATGGTCATGACGACCATAACAATCACGGCAGCGAAAGTTCTAGCAGCAGTGAAAGTATGGGCAACAGCCATCATAGCAAGTAATCTTTCCACAGAATAAAGACACCTATCAAGTAGAGCGGCCATCACGGCCGCTTTTTTATTTTCGGAGTCAATTTTCGTTTCGTTTCCAAAATCGCTAAATAAAAATGTGCGATTAAATGTCACTTTTAATAAAATCATGGAATAGAATATTGATTTCACTCCCAAATAGGCAAATAATTTTGCTCAAAGAGGGGTGTTTTTTATGCCTTCATTCAATCGGAAAGAAATCTTAGCCAGCGCAGAAGCGGAAAACGTGCGTTACATCCGCCTGCAGTTTACGGACATGCTTGGGGCCATCAAAGCCGTGGAAATCCCCGTGTCTAAATTAGAAGATGCACTTAACAATAAGATCATGTTCGATGGTTCGTCCATTGAAGGATTTGTTCGGATTAAGGAATCGGATATGTATTTACGTCCGGATTTCGATACCTGGCTCGTCCTTGAATTCGAGGACATCAGTTATGGCAAAGTCGCGCGTTTGATCTGCGACGTCTATACACCTTACGGTAAGCCATTCCCCGGCGACCCCCGATACATCTTAAGACGGGCCGTCAAGAAAATGACCGACATGGGCTTTGGCTCTTTGAATATCGGCTTTGAACCGGAATTCTATTTATTCAAGATTGCCGCCGACGGCACGGCCACCACTATTCCCAGCGATACCGGCAGTTACTTCGACATGCAGCCGCTCGATGGCGCTGAATATGTCCGCCGCGATATTTCTCTCGAACTCGAAAAACTCGGTTTCGTCGTCCAGACCAGCCACCACGAAGTCGGTCCCGGCCAAAACGAAATCAACTTCAAATATTCGAACGTCGTGGAAGCTTGCGATAACGTCCAGACCTTCAAACAAGTCGTCAAAGTCATCGCCCGCAAGCACGGCTATATCGCTTCGTTCATGCCGAAGCCCGTGGCCAACTTAGCCGGCAGCGGCATGCACACCAACTGCTCGCTCGCGGACTTGGACGGTAAAAACATGTTCTTTGATGAAGCTGACCCGATGAAATTATCGCCCGTCGCCCGTAAATGGATCTGCGGCATCATCAAACATGCCCGCGGCTTAGCCGCCTTGGCCAACCCGACCGTCAACTCTTATAAACGTCTCATTCCCGGTTACGAAGCCCCCTGCTATGTCTGCTGGAGCGACGCCAACCGAAGCGCCATGATCCGCATCCCCGCCGTCCGCGGCGACTCGACCCGCACCGAAGTCCGGAGCGTCGATCCGCTCGCCAACCCCTACCTTGCCTTAGCCGGCATCCTGATGGCCGGCCTTGACGGCATCGCCAGCGACTGCGAACCGGTCCCGCCGGTGTATGACAATATCTTCTCCCTCACCCGTGAGCAACGTGAAGAAAAAGGTATCCCGAACTTACCGGAAAACCTCAAAGACGCGATCAAGGAAATGAAAGCCGACCCGCTCATTCTTGAGACCTTAGGCGATCATACCTTCAATAAGTACATTCAAGCCAAAGAGTTGGAATGGGAAGCCTACCGGGCCCTCATCACCAAATGGGAACTCGACCATTACTTACAATAAATGCCTAACGAAAACACTCGGAGACCCGAGTGTTTTTTCGCCTTCTTTTTACGCTTCCAGTTTGAACTGCATGTACGCCGGATTGTGATCGCTGTAGGCAAAGCCTAAGCCATCGGTTTCGTTGCCGGCGTTAATGTTTTGGACCTGAATCACGCTGACGTTATCGCTGACCATGAAGCCATCGATGACGCAGAGGAAGTTGTCGATGATGCCATTCTCGTTTTCGTCCTGGAAAGGGATGCTCGGGTCTCGGCAGGTCGGGAGGTTGTCCGCGGCCGCAAAGGTCATGTTGGTGTCTTTTAAATCATAATTTGGGTCGGTCGGATCTAACCGGAGATAATTCCACCAGTACTTTACCGGACGTTGTTGTTCGTAATTACCGTACCAAGCCGGCTGGGCATCGGGATTGATATAAGCGCCTTCCGAGGCAAAGGAAGGGTTATCATAGATGACGTCATGATTGAAGTCGCCGCCGACGATGACATAGTTCCCGGCCGCCACTTCTTCTTGAAGCGTGGCTTTCAGTTCGGCGAATTGGTTGGCGCGTATTTCGCCGGTCGCGTCATAAGCGGATAAATGGACGTTGATGACGGAAAGAAATTTACCGGTGGTGCCCACCGCCACTTTAGAAATCGAGTAGCAACGGTCAAGGTCAAAGAATTTGGTCGGGAAGGCTTTGCTGACATAGAAGGATTTCCGGATCGCCGATTCGAGATGGTAACGGCTGAAAGTGGAAATGCCGGAGTTGTTCTTACCGATCGGTTCGTTTAAGGGATAAGCCAAGTAAGCGGAATGATAATTGGACGCATGAACGTAGTCATAGCTATGGAAGGTTTCTTCCATTAAGGCTTGCTGGTTGATATGGTAACTGCGGTCAGAGTCGGTATCGACTTCCTGGAATAAGGCAAAGTCGACATCCTGTCCGTAAGTGGTTGATATACTCGTGATCGTGTCAATGGCCCCCACCGTATCGGTCATGGTCGCATCGCTGGAAAGTCCCCGCGAGTGCGTGCCGACCGTATGAGCCTTGCCGCCGTGGCTTTCCACGTAAGCGGGCAAATAGTCATTCTCATCCATAAAGAAGTCGTAGGCGCGGTTGTAGGCCCCAAAACCGATATTATAGGTGGAGATGGAGAAGAGATTGCCCGTGCCGGGGTCCACGCCGTCATTTAAATCCACGTCGGCAATGGCTTGGGCGCCTAAGCCGTTAATCGGCAGCGTGAGGTTATCTTCGATTCTTGTGTAAGTAATCATCACATAACCGACATAGCCGCCGACGGCGATGACCATGGTGGCCACGAGGCTGCCGACCGCGATGAGGCTTATCTTAATCTTTCTTTTGACTGCTTTTCTCATGGTGTTTCTCCTTTTTTACTTTGGCTTCGGGCGTATATTTTTCAATCATGTCACGGACGGATTTTTCAGCTTCGGAACGCATTTTCTCAACGGCGCTGGCTTGCCCTAAATGCGGGTCAGGGAAAATCGGTTCGCCAATCGAAATCGTGCAAAGCGGGAAATTCTTTTTAAAGAGTTTATAGATGCCGTAAGCCGGGCGGAAGGATATGGCCAATGGGAGCACCGGCTTCTGGGCGCGGACGGCATAGGTGAAGGCGCCTTTTTTAAAAGGCCGGACTTCTTCTGCGTAATACCATAATGAACCTTCCGGATAGAAATGGAGCCACCGTTTATCTTTTAATAAACGCATTAGGTCTTTATCGAAGGCTTTGAGCCCACTCATGGTGTCGGGAATGGGGATGCCGCCGGTCAGGCGAAGCGCGTCCCCGCCATGAACGAAAACGTTATGCTTCCACGTGACGGCGCATTCGCTTTGCGGCCATATCGCCGCCTGAACGCAGAAGTAATCCCAGTTAAAGACGTGGTTGCAGACGGTGATGGCCCCTTGACGGAGCAGTTTACGGTTATTCCAGAAATTATGCCGGTCTCGGATTCTAAGTCCGTAACGGATACGGCACGCCGGGTAGGCGAAAGTATAAAGAATCGAATTGAATAACCGTTGCCGGAATAAAAAATCCGGACGTTTATCGTAATACGGGTAATTCTCATCCAGCACTTCGTCAAGATGGGGTTTCGTTCCTCCCATATTGGCATCCGTTTTTTCGGGATAGGTAATCGGCAGGTTGTGATGATATTTCATGAAGTCCTCATTAATCATTATGACAAATTTAAGCCCGGGCACCAAGAAGGTAAAGAACTATTTGTTCTTTAGCGGACGTCAGGCGTGTACTTATCAATTTGGGAAGCCACGGCGGTTTCCGCTTCATGACGCATCTTTTCGATGGCGTCAATGGAAGGAAGGCTCAAATCGGGGAGTATCGGTTTGCCAATCGAAATCGTGATCAACGGATAGCCTTTTTTAAACCATCGATAAAGTCCCGTGGGAGGTCGGTAGGAAATCGCAAGCGGAATCACCGGCTTATGGCCACGAAGGGCGTAAGAGAAACCGCCTTTTTTAAATGGGCGGAGCGTTTCTTCGTAGGGCCACATGGAGCCTTCGGGATAGAAATGGAGCCACTGCTTATCTTTCATAAGGTCCATCAGTGCCCGGTCAAAGGCTTTCAGTCCCCCATAGGTATCCGGAACCGGAATGCCGCCGGTCCGATACATCGACTTGCCGATGGAACGGAACATGTTATGCTTCCAGATGGTCACGAACTCACGATGTGGGAAAGTGGCAGCCCGGACACAGAAATAGTCCCAGTCAAAAACGTGGTTGCTGACCGTGATCGCGCCATTTCGAAGGAGCTTGCGGTTTTTCCATAAGTTCTTTTTCCCTTTGACCTTCAGCCCGTAACGGAACTTGGTCGCGGGCACCAGAAACGCATAGAGAACGAAGTTATAAATGCCGCGCAGGAAACGGGCACGAAATCTTTTATCGTAAAAAGGAAAACTCTCCTCGATGATTTCCGCGTCGAGGTTTTTCGGGCTGACCATGTGGGCATCCGTCTGCTCGGGGTAAGTGAACTTGAGATGATGCTGATACTTCATGGATGTTTCCTATTAAATACGGATTAAAAACCAAGAAGAATCTTTAAACCGATGAAAACGAGAACCAGACCGCCAAGGATGGGGGCGACTTTCTCAACGAAGGGCCCAATCTTTTTGCCAAAAACCCCACCGACGAAAGATAAGATCAGGGTCACGACGGCAATGACACCGGCAGCTATCCAAATATTGGTGCCGTCGTTCGCGATGTAGATGGAGACTCCGACCGCTAAGGCGTCGACGCTGGTGGCAACGGCTTGAACTAAAAGTTCTTTCCCGCTCAAATTGTCTTTAATAAGACAAGATTCGGGTTTCACGATGGCTTTGATGCCTTCATATATCATTTTACCGCCAACGAAAAGGAGAAGTCCAAACGCGATCCATTTCCCGGAAGTGACAAACCACAAACTGCTCTCGGCAAATAAATAGTAGAGATAATAACCGATGAGCGGCATAATGCCTTGGAATAAACCAAAAAGCGCCGCCGCTTTCGCTAACTTTTTATGGGTAAAACCACGGTAGCAAACGCCATTGGTGATGGCCACCGCTGTCGCGTCTATGGATAAAACAACGGCGTATAAAAGAATGTCGAGTATCGCCATGGCTGACCTCCGCAAGTAAAAATTAAGAAATCAAAAGAGACCTAAAAAGCCCAGTTGCCGTTTTTGAAAATGTCGCTGAAGCCCATGCCGAGCGCTAAGTGGCAGGCCGCGTTTTCGTCAAAAAGGGTGTTGAAGAATAAAACGCCGGAATTACGGATCGGGGAATCAAAAGGCACTAAGGCGCATTCGCCAAGATAAGAAGCGCCTTCGTCCATGCTGATCATCTGTTTAAGAAGTGCTTCGCCTTTTTTGGCATGGACTTCACTGACTTTGCCGTCTTTGAAGGCAACGGAGAAGTCTTCGATCATCTCGCCGCGGTAACTCAAAGGTTTCGTCGCATAGACGATGCCTTCGGCTTTGCCTTTTAACGGGGTGATAAAGCACTCTTCGGTCGGCATGTTCGGATTGTAGTAAATGCCTTGAAGTGATTTGCCGCCGCCGCCGAGCCATTGGGCCTTGTCAATCATCCAAACTTTGAAGTCGGTGCCGTTTTTAGATTTATACGATAAATACTCAAGATTTAACGAGTTCAAATAGTTGCAGCGGGCCAATAAATCGGCATTATGGTCTTTCCATTGCTGGACGGGGTCATCGCCGACGCGGGAGGTCGAGAGAATGGCTTCCCATAATTTTTCAATCGCTTGTTTCTTCGGTAAATCCGGGAATACTTTTTTAGCCCACGCGGCGCTGGGGACGCCCACGATGGTCCATTGATATTTGTTTTCCATCTGATCGCGTAACGGCTTGATAATCGGGAACGTCTTGCGGTTGGCTTTGGCCATCTTCATTTGGTCGATGCCTTTTAAGCCATCCGGGTCGGCGGACAAAATATGGATTTGCGCCGGTAAAACGTCGATCGCGTGTTTGATTTTGGCGATTTGCCATTCCGGGATGGTCGATAGGGTCGCGAGCGAACGATATTTGACGTTTACTTTCGTGAGGGGTTGATAATCCCATTCGACGTAAACCAGTTTGGCTCCAGCCTTATAACATTCCTCGACGACATATTTGACGAACTCGGGTTGATCGAGTTGGGCATTGATGACAACTTCCTGACCCTTCTGGACGTTGACGCCAGTACGGGCCACGAGACGGGCATATTTCTTTAAAATGCTTTTTTTCATGGTGTTTTCTCCTGTTTCAATAAACAGGTAAATTATAGACTCGTTTGAAATTCATTTCAATGAACCCAAATGATTTGGAACTCAATAAAAAGCTTTCAAGCAAGAATCGTGAAAATAAGGTAAAATAACATATGTTAGATAACATAATAACTAACGCACTTGAGGTAATCGCATGAAAAATATCTTTAAAACTTGGAAATGGACACGTATCGCCGGAGCGCTTTTGCTCTTTTTGATCGGCTTGTCTTTTATTGTCACCCCACATCTGGTCGCGCAGTATATGGCCCTCATCCTTGGCATTTTCTTGATTCTCTTTGGTGCTTCATCCTTGCTCTTTGAGATTTTTCGACGGAAATACCGCATTTCAGTCATCGGCATCATCCTTGGTTGCGTTTATCTCGCCATCGGCATCGCGCTCGTATCGATTCCCACCGCAATATTAACTAATATCGTAGGCATCATCGTCGCTATTCTTATCTGCGCTGAAGGCGTCAGTACCATTGCCCAAGCCGTCTATGAAAGCGGCGACAGCCGTTTCTGGCCCTTAAAATTGATTGTCGGCTTAATCACCACCGGCGTTGGCATCTTCGTGATTTTCCATACGTCCGAATCGACAGACATTCTCCTTATTATCATCGGCGCGATCCTCATCTACATCGCGCTCAGTCAGCTCATCACGCTCCTCTTCTTGTCCGGAAATGATAAAAAACAAATCAAGAAACCCACGGGCAAAATTATCGATGCCGTCGTGGTCGAAACTAAAGTCGAAGAAACCCCGAAAGAAGAAAAAAAGTAAATTGAAAAGCCGGTTCACACCGGCTTTTTTAATCGTTATTTATCCACTTCCGTAAATTCAAGAAAGTGCGGTAACGCCTCACACCACTGCGAGAATATGTGCCACTCTTCCAGTTTGTGGTTCTTACGTTGGCGGTACATCGTTTTGAGTTGCTGGTAATTGGTCGTCATGCTGGCGCCGAGGCAGAATCCAGAAGGGAGGCTAGCGACGATTTCCCGCCACTTTGCCATCTTATTGGGATCGTTGGGGGCAGAGAACTTAAAGGCTTCCACCAACTTTTGTATAATCGCTAAGACTTCGGGATTGGTATCCTTGACGCATTGCTGCGAGACGTCAAACTTCAAAAGGCAGTGCATCGTCGATTGGCTAGAGACAAAATCGAACCAGTGATAACGCTGCGCTTGTTTCCACCAGTATAAAGGCGCGGTCACGTCCATTTGGACGAGGATGCCTTTTAAATAGTTGTCATGCCCTTCGCCGTTAAGGGTGCGTCCCAGTTTGGCGGCCCGCATGAAATCTTTGGCGGTGACATCCTCATTATCAATGACAGTGCGCATCGGATTGCCACTGGCTTTAACGGCTTTTTCGAGACCAAAGACTTGAGTGTTCTGAATATTAAATTCCATGTTGATATGCCTCGATTAAGTTTTTGATAAGGGTTAAACGGGTCAGTAAGCCGACGCCTCCCGGGACCGGAGTTTGTAAAGCAACGTTTAGGTTTGGCTCGGCATCTCCATAGAGCTTGCCCTCAAATCGGTTGATTCCGACGTCAACGACCACCGCTGTTTTCTTCAGGTGCTCGCCGGTGAGAAAACCTTTATGGCCGATGGCGATGCAGACGATATCCGCATGTTCGAGATAGAAGTTCATGTCTTCAGGTTTAGTCTTGCTGTGGAGAATCGTGACATTGGCGTTTTTGGACGTCAATAATTTGGCCAAAGGCTTTCCGACAATGTTGGAACGGCCGATGACAACAGCATTTTTACCTTGAAAGGTTATGCCTTCAAAGGTTAAATAATCAACGATGCCTTTCGGCGTGCAGGCGGTCATTTTGCTAAACGGATGAAACCCGTCAACGTCTTTGAGAGGGTTCACCGCAAACTTAATCGCCTCTTCGTCGATTTGTTTCGGTAAAGGCATCTGAACGATGAGTCCATGAACGTCGGGATTCTTATTGAGTTTATCGATTTCTTTTATGAGATCTGCTTGCGAAATGGTGATTGGCAGTTTCATTAAATCGGCGCGGACGCCGACTTCGGCGCAATCACGGAGTTTGCCGTTCACATAGGTCGTAGAGGCTTCATCATCATTTACTTGGATAATGAAAAGATGCGGTTTGACCGGCATGCTTTCCACAAGGGTTTTCAGTTTGGCTTTTTCCATGACGACATAATCTTTGATGGTCATCGTTACATCACCTAAATTCTTTAAAAATTATAACACGGCAGCGATTATTGTCTTTAGGATTTTCTTTTTTAACAAAAGAAAAGAGCCGGATTACCGGCTCTATTTGTTGATAAATGAAGAAACGATCAACCGATGGCTTTAACGAGAATGGCCAGCGTGAAGAAGACAATCGCGAAGCCGAAGGTCAGCCACGAGATGACTTTCTCGCTGCCACGTTCTTTGGTCTTGACGAAAATATTAAGTCCGGCACCGGTGATGGCGCCCGATGCGCCTTCCGATTTACCGCCTTGAAGTAGCGATAAGATGATGACGATTAGGGCAACCGAGAGAAAGATGATGTCTAATGCGCTCATGGAGTACCTCCTGAAAACGAGAATCGATTTGTTTTCGTGCCGTGTCTATGACAGCAGATAATATTGTATCTTCTTTTCTTACAAAAGAAAAGCGAGATTTCGTTTTATCATAACTGGGCTTTTAACTCAAAGATGATATCGCGGAGTTCGGCTGCGCGCTCAAAGTCGAATTCTTTGGCAGCGGCATGCATCTGTTTCTCCAATTCCCTGATATGGGACTCGAGTTCGGTCCGTGAAGTCTTCCCCGCCGGCTTGATGAACTCCGTTAACGTATCGTCGACATTGTGGATCGGCAATTGCAGGGTTTTGATAATGGTGGTCGGGATAATCCCGTTCGCCTGGTTGTAAGCTTCTTGGATGGTCCGTCGGCGATTGGTTTCGTCAATGGCGATTTTCATTGAGTCAGTAATGCGGTCAGCGTACATAATGACGCGTCCGTGTAAGTTCCGGGCGGCACGGCCGCTGAGCTGAATGAGGGAACGGGACGACCGGAGGAAGCCTTCTTTGTCAGCGTCTAAAATAGCAATCAGCGAGACTTCAGGAATATCAAGACCTTCGCGAAGCAGGTTAATGCCAATGAGAATGTCGTATTTGCCTTTGCGGAGCTGATAGATGATTTCCGTTCTTTCAAGGGTGAGAGTCTCGTTATGAAGATAAGCGACTTTGAAACCTTTATCTTTGAGGAACGCGGTCAAGTCTTCGGCCATGCGAATAGTAATCGTAATGATCATCGTCCGCTCATTCGCGGCGACTTGTTTTCTTAACTCCGAGAGTAGGTCATCGATTTGACCCAAACTACGGCGTACGTGGACGACCGGGTCTAAAAGACCCGTCGGACGGATAATCTGCTCCACCACATGACCGCCGACACGGTTTAATTCATAATCGCCCGGTGTCGCGGAAGTACAGATGACTTGAGGCATCATGGCTTCAAATTCTTCAAAACGAAGCGGGCGGTTATCAAGGGCGGACGGTAAGCGGAAACCATATTCAACGAGCGTGGTTTTGCGGGCTCTATCGCCGTTATACATGC
>JAPLKQ010000206.1:9008-17035 GCA_026387995.1 Bacillota bacterium | reverse complement strand
GGGAAACTGACATGGCTTTCGTCAACGACCAGCAAGAAATCTTTTGGGAAGTAATCGAGTAGGCAGAAAGGCCGGTCCCCCGCTTGACGTTGGTCAATATGGCGGGCGTAGTTCTCGATGCCTGGGCAGATGCCAAACTCTTGGAGCGATTCCATGTCTTGGCGGGTGCGCATTTCGAGACGCTGCTCTTCAATCAATTTGTTATTTTCGTGGAAATAGGCAAGACGCTCTTCAAGTTCGACGGCAATCGTTTTGCAGGCTTTGGAAACGCGGTCACGCGTCGAGGCGTGGGCATAGGCCGGGAAAATGGGATACGTTTGATAGGTATGCTTTAATTCACCGGTTAACGAGTCTACCATGGCGATCCGTTCGATTTCGTCGCCGAAAGTATCGATTTTGATGCAGTAATCAATCGAACTCGGCGGGACGATTTCGATAATATCTCCGCGGACGCGGAAACTGGCAGGGGCCAAATCAAGGTTATTACGTTTATATTGGGCGTCGACCAAGGCCTTAAAAAACTTTTTGCGGTTGATGGTCTCGCCGACGCGGATATCGAAGACCAGGTTTTTGTATTCGGCGGGATCGGTTAAGCCATAAATGGAGGCAACGGAGGCAACAATAATCGTATCCCGTCTTTCCAAAACAGAGTTAATCGCAGAAGTACGTAACATTTCGATTTCGTCGTTCATCACGGCGTTTTTTTCAATATAGGTGTCCGTTTTCGGCATATACGCTTCTGGTTGATAGAAGTCGAAGTTCGAGACGAAATATTCAATCCGGTTTTCCGGGAAGAGTTCTTTAAATTCAGCATAAAGTTGTCCCGCCAAGGTCTTGTTATGAACCATGACGAGCGTAGGTTTTTGAACTTGCTGGATGATATTAGCGACTGTAAAAGTTTTACCGGTTCCGGTTGCGCCTAAAAGGACCTGCATCTTCTTGCCTTCTCTAAGGCCTTCGACCAGTTCTTTGATGGCGGTCGGTTGATCGCCGGTTGGGACGTAATGGGAAGTCAGCTTAAACTTGTTTTCGCTCATTTTTTCTTCTTAAAGAATTCGTTGATGCCTAAAGACTTTTTAAAGTTTTTTTCCGGGAAAGCCTCGAACCCAGCGCCATTGATGGATTGGGCGCGCATGAAAGTGACGAAGGCATTGGGATCGATTCTGCTCACGGCATCGCGAATCAATACATATTCTTTCTTTTCAAAAGCGACTTGGACAAGGCGATAAGGTGTTTCCTTATAACCGCCACGAACATCGATGATGGTCGTGCCGCGTCCCATGTCGCTTTGGAGGTATTCGTTAATGGCATCTGATTTCGTCGAGACGATTTGGGCGACGTAGTTTGTCGACCCGCCGATGAAGATCAATTCAACCATCATGGAACTAATAAAAGCGGAGATAATGCCAATCATCCCCGGAATAACGCTAATGGCAAAGATGCCAAACCCGATGATGATGGCGTCAATGACAAAGCCGGAAACCGAGGCTTTGACGCCGAAATATTTTCGAATGATGAAGACCGGGACGTCAACCCCGCCGGTGGATCCACCGCCGAGATACGTAATTGCGCAGCCGGCGCCAACAAAGGCGCCACCGAAGATACCGGCTAACAAGCCATGGAATTCGTTGAGGCCACCCGTTGAACCAACGATAGGAGCCAAGCCGATGGGATCGTTAAAAAGCCGATAGATAATCGATAAAGCGACCGGGTAAACAATCGTTCCGAGCAAGGTCTGCAGCGTGAATTTCTTGCCAAGGAAGATGGCTCCCATCACGAAGAAGAACCAAGAAAGAATACCGACGGTGATATCAATTGGGATATTCCAAAAACTATTAAGGATAATAGCGATGCCAGATTCGCCACCGGCGACGATGTTGGCGGGAACGAGGAAGAATCCCGTTCCGATAGCCAATACGATATTGCCTAAGACGACGAGACTGACATTTGAGACCGCCTTTCTGATTTGTTTTGCGGTCATTTTAATTTTTGCCATGTGCTTTGGCCTCCATTTCTAGAAAAGAGTAGATGAATCCATCGATATCGCCGTCCATAATCCGGCCGACATCGCCTTCTTGATAATTGGTTCGGTGGTCCTTGACCATCGTGTAAGGGCAGAAGACATAGGAGCGGATTTGACTGCCCCATTCAATGTTTTTTTGTTCACCGACGATTTTATCGACGGCATTTTGTTTTTCAAGTAGTTTACGTTCGTACAAGAGGCCTTTGAGCATGCTCATGGCGAGCGCTTTATTTTGAAGTTGGCTTCGCTCGACCTGGCAACTCGTGACAATCCCGGTAGGGATGTGAGTTATTCGAACGGCGGATTCGACTTTATTGACGTTTTGGCCGCCAGCCCCGCTACTTCGATACGTATCGATTCTGAGGTCTTTATCGAGAATTTCGACATCGACGTCTTCGCCGAATTCGGGAACGACGTTGACGGAGGCAAACGAGGTATGTCGTCTTCCGGCAGCGTCAAACGGGGATATTCGCACCAGACGGTGAACGCCTTTTTCGCTTTTCAATAAACCATAGGCATTCGTCCCGCGGATGATGAGCGTCGCGCTTTTCAGCCCTGCTTCTTCGCCGTCTTGGTAATCGACGACTTGGACTTTGAAGTGCTTTTGTTCGGCCCACCGCACATACATTCGTAGCAGCATGTCGGCCCAATCTTGCGATTCGGTACCGCCCGCGCCGGGATGTAAGTCAACAACGGCGTTTAAGCCGTCAAACTCGCCAAAGAATAAAACGCTGGTACGGAGGTCAGCGACTTTCTTTTTAAGGTCAGTCAATTCATCTCCGGCTAACGTCAAAAGTTCGGGACTTTCGTCACCGGAAAGAATGATTTCAAGTAAACCGTCATAACCTTTGATGATGGTTTGATATTTATTAAGCGTGGCTTTGTTGGCACTGACTTTATTGACGATGGATAAGGCTGTTTTCTGGTCATCCCAAAAGTGAGCGTCGCTCATTTTGGTTTCGCCGTCAGTGATTTCTTTCTGGATTAATTCGAGGTCAAAGGGAATCGCCGAGTTGCTTGATAAATGCGGCAACTGCGTTTAACTCCGAGCGCAGGACAGATATCTCAATCATATTAATTTTTCTCCGGTTGCGTGAGATCAAGGGTCGGAGTGCCGTTTTGATCGACGGTAGGCGTCGGTTCCGGCTTCTTGATTTCGACTTTGGCGTTCAGCAAATTCAAAACGACTTCGATAGCGATCGTTTCATTCATCTCTTTAAACATAGCATAACCCTCATTGACGTAATCTTGAAGAGGGTTGGCTTGGGCGTAACTCCGTAAATGAATACCTTCGCGCAGATGCTCCATCTGGTCGATATGCGTGGTCCAGTTGTGGTCGATCGTCCTTAAGGCGACTTGACGTTCGATTTGATTCGTAATTTCAGAACCCCACTCTTTTTGGCGTTCTTGATAACGTTTATACATCAAATATGTGAGGTCTTCGCCCACTTCTTCGACTGGGGATTCATTGTAAGCAGCTGGTTTGACCGTGCCGACTTCGAGGAAGCGCGGCTCAATCTGTTTTTGGAGAATATCGCCGTGGACAAGGTTGTTTTTGTCTTCGGCCACGACGGCTTTGGATGCGAGCGCGATGCCCGTTAATTTAAAGAAGTCTTGAACGAGTTCGTTAATGTCAGGAGCAAATAGGATATCGTCGCGTTTCTTATAAATGATCGCTCTTTGTTTAGCAAGGACGTCATCGTAGTCGAGCAAGTTTTTCCGGGTATCGAAGTTTTGTCCTTCAATCCGTTTTTGAGCCGATGTAATCGACTTCATGACCAAAGAGTTTTCAATCGGGTCATCGCCTAATTTGGCAAAGGCCGAACGAAGCGCGTCGCTTCCGAAACGAAGCATCAATTCGTCATCGAGAGAGACGTAGAAACGGGAGAAACCAGGGTCGCCTTGACGGCCAGAGCGGCCACGTAATTGGTTATCGATACGACGGGCTTCATGACGTTCAGTGCCGAAAACGCACAAACCGCCAAGGGTTTTGACTTCATCGTTAATCTTAATATCGGTGCCACGGCCAGCCATGTTGGTGGCAATGGTAATGTTGCCTTTTTCGCCAGCGTGCTTGATGATTTCGGCTTCGCGAGCATGGTTTTTAGCGTTCAATACTTCATGAATCAAGCCGGCGCTTTTGAGTAAATTGCTGACTTCTTCTGAGGCTTCGACGGAAGGCGTGCCGATTAACATCGGTTGCCCTTTAGCGTGACGCTCCTGAACTTCAGCAAGCAAAGCTTTCAACTTCGCAGGTTTATTGGCATAGACAAAGTCAATCGCGTCATCACGGATCATCGGACGGTTGGTCGGGATGCAAATGACGCTCATGTTATAGATTTTTTGGAATTCTTCTTCTTCGGTTTTCGCCGTACCGGTCATACCAGAGAGCTTCTTATAAAGACGGAAGAAGTTTTGATAAGTGATGGTGGCTAAAGTGACGGTCTCTTGTTTGATTTCAACGCCTTCTTTGGCTTGAATCGCTTGTTGGAGGCCATCGCTGTATTCACGGCCTTTTAAGATACGGCCGGTGAATTGGTCAATCAACTGAATCGTTCTTTCGGCATCGACCATGTATTCGACGTCACGGCCCATGATGTAATTGGCTTTCAGGGCTTGGTGAATCCGGTGGACTAAATCAGCATATTCGGGATCGTAAAGGTTTTTAACGCCAAACATCCGTTCGGCCATGGAGTTTCCGTCATCGGTTAAGTTGCATGATTTTGTTTTTATGTCGACAGTGAAGTGTTTTTCACGCTTTAAGGATTTGACGAAACGATCAGCGATGTTGTATTGAGCCGCAGAGGCTTTGGCACCCCCGGAAATAATCAAAGGGGTTCTTGATTCATCGATTAAAATCGAGTCGGCTTCGTCGATAACAGCATAATCGAGGCCACGTAAGACGCGTTGATTGGCCGCTCCGGCCATGTTATCGCGCAGATAATCGAAGCCAAGTTCTGAGTTCGTCGTATAGGTAATGTCGCAGAGGAAAGCTTCTTTCTTTTGTTCGGTGGTCTTATCACGGATGTTGACGCCGACGGTTAAACCCAGAAAACGATAGATCTGGCCCATCCAATCCGCGTCACGTTGTGCCAAGTATTCGTTCACGGTAACGACGTGGACGCCTTTACCGCGTAGTGCATTAAGATAAACGGTCATCGTGGCTGTCAAAGTTTTACCTTCGCCAGTTCTCATTTCCGCCACGTTGCCTTGGTGTAAGACGATCGCGCCCATCACCTGAACAGGGAAAGGGAATTGTCCTAACGTTCTTTTCGCCGATTCTCTAGCGACCGCAAAGGCTTCAGGCAGAATATCCTGAATCGTTTTGCCCTCGGCTAAAAGTTTTTTAAAATAAGGCGTCTTAGCCTTTAATTCGTCATCAGTTAAAGCCGCTATTTTGCTTTCATAAGCTAAAACAGATAAACTCTGTTTTTTAATTTTTTTGAGTCTCCGTTTGTCAATTCGGAAAAGTTTATCGAGAAATCCCATGATAAACACCCCTTTCCAGTCTGTTATATATTTTATCATTAAGTATCAATCTTTCCAAACGATAAGTGCAATATTTTTAAATATAAAATTTAAAAAGCCCTTCTGCTTAATTGGCGGGTTACCCAGCGCTTGGAAAAAACGCTATTTATGCGGTGCGAAAAAGTGAAAAAAAACGTTCGACTTTTGACTGTTATTTTTCTTGGGTTCAACCGTCTTTGACATAACGAGGATCTTCACGCTTTTTGCCCCCGCTTGTTTTAACAGTCCCACGCAGGCTTTGGCTGTGGCACCCGTGGTCATCACATCATCAACAAAAAGAACCTTTTTGCCGGTCAAATTTAAGTTTTCAACTAACGAAATTCGCTTTCCAATTTCCTGGCGTTCGGCAAAGTGCAAATCCGCTTGTTTCACGTTCTCGGTTTTGATTAAGGCTTTCTGCATCCTGAGAGGAATCCTTTTAAAGATTTCGACGACATGATTAAACTCTCTATTTTCGTCATCTTCATGCCAACTCGGCGCCGGTACCATGATATAGCCCCAGAAGCGAATCGCCAACTCGATGAGAAAGTAATCCAAGAAAACAGGAGCAAGTTCAATGTCGCGGCATCCTTTTAATCGGTAAAGTTTGTCACGAATGGTTTCATCGTAGTTATAAATCAACAAAACATTGATGCCTCCTAACTTAATATTGTTAAAGACAGGAGTGAATTCTCGAAAACATTCGCTACAGATATGCATATTCTTATGGAATAAATGATGCCAACTGTTTGGACGAATTTCATTAAAGCACACTTTGCACATGGAGGTTGGCAAAGCGAATTTCGCTAACCGCTTGATCCATTGCTTTTGTAAGGCGGTCAGATAAGTAGACCACTTCCCCTTCTGGCGCATCAGGTTTCCTCCCTACCCGACCCGAGATTTGGACGAGTGATCGCGAATCATATAAATGGTGATCGGCAGAGTAAATAATGACTTGAAGATCTTTGATTGTTACGCCTCTTTCTAGGACCGCTGTCGTTACAAGATATTGGTATTTTCCTTGTCGAAAATCCTCGATGATTTGTGAACGTTCAGGTTTTTTCGAATGAACACAGTTTCCGTTCTTAAGAAAAATACTCAAATAGCGATAAAGTAACTCGGATTTATCGATGGTGGCCACAAAAATAAAACAAGGCTTTTTTTCGTGGGCGAAATCACGGATTGTTTTAATAAGAAAGAAAAGCTTAAATATTCCAGGCAATATAACAATTTTGGGTTCGGGTAAACGATGGCCGTGATAGCGCGTATAGAGGCGCAGCATCTTGTAGCCGGGCTTTGAAAATTGACGAACGACTTCATCAGATGGCGTTGCACTCATGACGACATAATGACCTTTGACACTACGTTTGAATAAGGAAACGAGCACTTTGTTTCCTTTAAATGGAAAAGCATCGATTTCATCGACGATTAATAGGTCGAAATAATGATTATAGCGATATAGTTGATGGGTTGTTAAAACGACGATGTCACCTTCAATTTCGTCATGATTGCCTCCGTAGACACTAACGATTGATAAAGAAGGAAAGGTTTGAGCTAAGCGTTTTGTTAACTCCATAACTACATCGCGGCGCGGAATCGCAAAACCGACGCGTTGCCCAAGTGATAGTGCTCTTGCCATCACGGCAAAAACCAGTTCTGTTTTGCCTGCGCCGCAAACAGCGTGAATGAGAGTGTTTGTTCCGGCAGCATAGTTTTCACATACTTGGTTTGAAATCTCAATTTGATCAGGACTAAGGCAATAATCAAACGAAGGGGCAACATTACGCCGAAAAAGCCCAACGCCACTCGCTTCTTTCCCTTGAAAGCCAATGCAAAGTCGGCAATAAGAATGGCCATTTCGAATGCCAATGAATTTGATGTCTTTGTTCCCACAACGTGGGCAGATATAGTTTTGTTCCATACTAATTAATAGGAAGATGAAATGAAAAAATGACAAAGAAAAAAGGAGCTTGCGCTCCTCGTTTTACATAATGGATTATCGGCAATAATGTTTGTCTTCGTAATTCTTAATTAAGTTCACTCGATTCGCGTGACGTCCGCCTTCGGCTTCGGTCGATAAAAAGATATCAACGCGTCGAAGGACATCTTCGAGTTTCATGAATCCTTGACCAAAAGAAATCATGTTTGCGTCATTGTCGTTGCGAGTTAACCGTACCGCTTCATCATCATAACCAACGGCGCAACGAACACCTTTAACTTTATTTGCAGCAATTGAAATGCCAATGCCTGTCGTGCAAACGATGAAACCATATTTTGCTTCGCCACTAGCGACTTTTTCGCCAGCTAATATGGCATAATCCGGATAATTGCATCGAGCCTCACTGCTCGTTCCGACATCAAAAACCTCATGTCCTTTTTCCACTAAATGCTTTTTGATAGCCTCTTTGAACTGAAAGCCACCATGATCAGAGCCAACAACGATTTTCATAACTTTCCCTCCGCGGCGCTTAAGACTTGCTCAAGCGAAATAGGACCT